>NZ_JBEXMT010000034.1:0-114745 GCF_040610675.1 Nonomuraea sp. NPDC003804 | reverse complement strand
CAAAAATCTCCCAATCTCATCCACCCCGCCCCGGTGGGGGGGGGGGGGGGGGGTTGGGGTGGGGTGTGTTTTTTTCTAAAAAACCCTCACAACCCCCCCCCCCACCACCCGCTCTACATCAGGATCGACGCGGTCGAGGACCGGTGAGCTTCACCTTTAGTCTGTGGAGATCGCCGCCCGTACCGGGTGAGGATGAGACGGCGCTGCTACTGGAGGGGTGAAAAGAAGAGAACTCTGCAGAGCTGGTCGAATCCGAGAGGGCGATCCCGTCGTAACGTCAGCATCAGAGCGAGATCATCTGACAAGAGCCGGGAAGGTGTGGGATGAGTGCAGTTGATCCCGTCGAGAGCGGAACGGTGACGATCGCCTTCGGACCGTTGTTACGCAGTCTGCGGCATGAAGCGCAGCTGACCATGGAAAAGCTGTCGCACGCCTCCGGCATCAGCGAGCGGGCCATCGGTGACATGGAACGGGGCACCAGCCGTGGCCCGCAACGCCGTACGGTCCAGGCTCTGGCGAAGGCCCTGAACCTGGCGCCCCAGCAGGCCCGGGCTCTGGCGGAGGCCGCGCAAGCCGGTCGTCCCCGACCGGCGGGGACCGGCGGCGTGTGCGAGTTTCCGCGTGGCACGGGGGACTTCACCGGCCGGGCGGCGGAGCTCGATGTTCTGCGTGAGCTGGCCGAGGGGCCCGCGGCGGCTGGGACGGCGGGGGTGGCCACCATCTCGGGGCCCGCCGGGACCGGGAAGACGACGCTCGTCGTGCACGCCGCCGAGCATCTGGGTAGCGGTTTCCCCGACGGCCGCCTGTATGTCGACCTGCGCGGAATGGACCCGGTTCCGCTGGAGCCAGCGATCGCGCTGGCCCGGATGCTGAAGGCGCTCGGGGTGGCCGAGCGGCGCATCGCAGGCGAGGAGAACGAGCGGGCCGGGCAGTACCGGGCGGTGCTGCGGGAGCGGCGCTGCCTCATCGTGCTGGACAACGCCGCCGGAGAAGCCCAGGTGCGGCCCCTGCTGCCGGCTGCCGGACCCGGGTTGACGCTGATCACCAGCCGTCGCAGCCTGGCCGGGCTCGAAGGAGTGCGCCAGATCCCGCTGGCGCCGCTGCCTGACGATGAGGCGGCGACGTTGCTGGCAGCGATCATCGGCCGGCAGCGCGCCGAAGCAGATCCGCGAGGGCTGGCCGAGGTCGTGCGGCTGTGCGGGAACCTGCCGCTGGCGGTGCGGATCGCCGGCAACAGGCTCCAGAGCCGGCCCGACTGGAACCTCCGCCAGCTGGCCGGACGGCTCGGTGATCAGGAGCGGCGGCTGGAGGCGCTGTCGGCCGGTGATTTGGCCGTGGCGGGTGCCTTCCAGCTGTCCTACCGCCAGCTCTCGCTGACCGCTCAGCGTCTGTTCCGGCGGCTGGCGCTCGCCGCCGCCCCGGACTTCAGGGTGCCGATGGCCGCCGTCCTGGCCGAGGTCGACCTGTTCGAGGCCGAAGACGCGCTGGAGGAACTGGTCGAACTGGGGCTGCTGCAGGCGCCGTTCGCCGTGGCCTACCGCTTTCACGATCTGGTACGGCTGTACGCGCGGGCCCGGCTGAGCGAGCAAGAGCCCATCGAGGAGCAACGCGCCGCACGGCGGCGGATGGAGTCCTGGCTGCTGGAGACGGCGGTGGTGGCCGGTCGCTGGTTCGAGCCCGGGTTCGGTGCGCCGCCTGAAGGCTGGAGCGAACTGGTCACGCTGGCGGATGCCGACCAGGCCGAGGCATGGCTGCGCGGCGAGAGCGAGGGTTGGCTGGCGGCGCTGCGGTCCGCAGCGCGTGGCGGCGAGCACGCGCGGGTGATCGAGGTGGCCGAGTCGATGCACTGGTTCTCCGACCGCTGGATTCACTGGGGCCACTGGCGGGAGGTGTTCGAGCTGTCCTCGGCCGCCGCCCGTGCCCTGGCCGATCCGCTGCTGGAGGCCGTGCATCTGAACTACCTGTCCTGGGCCTACAGCATCACCGAGCGACGCTACCCGGAGGCCGAACGAGCGGCGCTGGCCGCCTTCGAGCTGGCGGGCAAAGCGGGTGACGCGCGGCAGGAGGGCTGGTCGCTCACGTATGCCGCCTGGGCGGTGCGCGACTCGGCCGGCGCCGGTGACCTAGAGCGAGCAGCCCGGCACGCGACCCGTGGCGCGGAGCTGCTGCGGCAGGCCGGTGACGCCGAGGGGTATCCGCAGGCGGTGCTGACCTCGGCCGACTGCCTGTCCCGACTGCGGCGTGCGGAGGAGTCCCTGGCTGAACTGACGGAGCTGGTCGGTGTCCTGCGCGCTCCCGGGTACGGCGCAGCTCCGGCGATCGTCACGTTCAGTCTCGGGTGCGCGCTGGACGTGATGGGCGACAACTACGCCGCGCTGGGCCGCCACCGGGAAGCGGCCGAGCACTACCGGCTGGCGCTGCCCCAGCTCAAGGCCCATCCGATCACGCGGGCGATCGGGCGGACCCTGCGCAACCTGGCGGCGGTGCTGTGTCGTCTGGGCGAGGTCGAGTCCGCCCGGCGGGTGCTTGACGAGGCTCGCGCGCTTTACGAGGAGGCGGGGCAGGGCGAGTCGGTCGCCGCCGTGCTGGAGGACCTGGCCGATCTCGAACGCGGTGGCGTGGTCCTACTCAGCCGCGAGGTGGTGGTGTAGGCCTGTCCAGCGTCGAACGACCTAGATCCGCCTGCTTCGACAGGGTGCGGAAGACGCAGGCGAATGACTGATTCCTCCTGCTTGTCCTGAGCCGAGTCTGGATCCACGACCGGATCTCGGAAAAAGGAGAAGCACGATGAATCGAAGATCCCTGATCGGCCTGGCGGCCGCCGCCGTCACGCTCGCCCTAGCGGCCCTGCCGCCGGCCGCCTTCGCGGGCGGAGAGGGCGGATACGGCGGACACGGCGCAGACAGTGGCAAGCCCACCGTGGTGCTGGTGCACGGCGCTTTCGCTGACTCCTCGAGCTGGAACGGCGTCATCCAGCGGTTGCAGCGCGACGGATATCCGGTGCTGTCGGCGTCCAACCCGCTGCGCGGCCTGGAGTCCGACGCCGCCTACGTCCGCAGCGTGCTCGACAGCGTCAAGGGCCCGATCGTGCTGGCCGGTCACTCCTACGGAGGAGCCGTGATCAGTGCTGCCGCCGTGGACCATCCGCAGGTCAAGGCGCTGGTCTACATCGCCGCTGTCATCCCCGACCGAGGCGAGAGCACCGGCGAACTGACCACCCGCTTCCCCGGCAACACCCTGGGCCAGAACCTGCTGCGGGTGCCTTTCCCGCTGCCCGGCGGCGGCACCGGGACCGACCTCTACGTCAAGCCTTCCGCCTTCCATCGGCACTTCGCCGCCGACGTGCCTGCCGGAACCGCCGCGCTGCTGGCCGCCACCCAGCGGCCGGCGGCCACCACCGCGCTGGAGGAGAAGGCCACGGCGACCGCCTGGCGGACCGTCGCCTCCTGGGCCCTGCTCGCCACCGAGGACCGGGCCATTCCACTGGCCGCCCAGCGCTTCATGGCCGAGCGCGCCGGCTCCCGCACCGTCGAGGTGAAGGCCTCCCACGCCGTCGCCGTCTCCCGGCCCGACCGCGTCGCCAGGATCATCGTCGAAGCCGCGAGGAGTGAGTCGTGAAACCCACCATCGTCCTCGTCCACGGAGCCTTCGCCGAGTCCGCGAGTTGGAACGGCGTCATCAGCAGGCTCCGCGCGGCCGGCCACCGCGTCATCGCCGCCGCCAACCCGCTGCGCAGCCTGTCCGGCGACGCCGCCGCCGTCCGAACCCTGCTCACCAGCATCGAGGGTCCGATCGTCCTGGTCGGTCACTCGTACGGCGGAGCCGTCATCACCAACGCGGCCATCGGCCTCGGCAACGTCAAAGCCCTGGTCTACGCCGCCGGACTCGCCCCCGACAAGGGTGAGAGCGTGCCCGATCTGACCGGTAAGTATCCCGGCGCGACCCTCGGCGAAGTGCTGTACCAAGTCCCGCTCCCGGACGGCACCACCGACGCCTACGTCGAGCAGAGCGGCTACAACCGGCACTTCGCCGCCGACCTCTCCCCCGAGCAGGCCGCTGTGGCCGCCGCCACGCAACGCCCGTTCAACAGTGCGGCGGCCGGCGAGGGGTCGGGCGAGCCCGCGTGGCGGACGATCCCCTCCTGGTTCATCTACCCTGAGCTGGACCTGGCGATCCCGGCCGAGGTCTTCCGGTTCATGGCTGAGCGGGCCGGGGCACGGGCGACGGTCGAGGTGCCAGGCGCCTCGCACGCGCTGCCCGTCTCCCAGCCTCAGGCAGTGGCGGACCTCATCCTCCGCGCAGTCGCCAACATTTAGCAGCGGCAGGGCTCAAGGACGCGATAGGGCGTCCCTGAGCCCTGCTCGCGAAGCGACACCCAGCTTGGGAAAGATGCGGTAGAGGTGGGCGCCGACCGTTCGTGGCGACAGGTACAGGCGCTCGGCGATCTGCTTGTTGGACAGACCGCTCGCCGCCAGATGCGCGATTTCCAGCTCCTGCGGGGTCAGGGTGTCACGCCCGCCTGGAGCCTCTCCAGGCGGCTGATGGCCGGTGGCGCGCAACTCGTGCTCGGTCCTGGCCAGCCACGGCGTGGCGGCCAGCGCGGCGAAGCCGTCACGGGCGGCCAGCAGATGCCCGCGCGCCTCGGAGGGCGCCCGCTTGCGGCGCAGCTTCTCGGCGAAGGCAAGCCGGATGCGGGAGACCTCGAACAGCCATCGTTCAGCAGCCGGTACGGCAAGCAGGGCCTCCAGGCGTTGAGCGACCGGTTCGTCGTCGACGGCGAGCGCCTCCGCCCCCGCTTGGATCAGCGCCATGCGCGGGGACAGTTCGGCGACCCCGTTGGCCTTCATCGCCGCCACGTGCGCGAGAGCCTCCTTCACGCGGCCGGTGCGCAGCGCCGCCTCGACCAGGTCGAACATCACCCACGTGCAGTGCGGCAGGTAGGAGGCCAGCGTCCCCGCCGGGCTCATCGCGGCGGCATGCAGGTAGGCGGCCTCGAAGTCGCCCTGGCTGGAGGCTGCGAGGACCCTGGGGTGGTGGGCGAAGAGCACGGCGCTGGTCACGCCGCGGGGCAGTGCCCAGCGGGTGATCTCGTCGGCAAGTTCATGAGCCTCGCCGGTCCGGCCCCGGCCGGCTGCGATGATCGCCCGGTTGTAGAGGAAGTACCAGGTGAAGAAGGCGAAGCCACTCGTGCCGCAGATGTGGTGGCCTTCGCGCGCGAGTTCGTCCGCCTCGTCCCAGCGGCCCACGAGGTAGTCCTCCAGGCACAGGTGCATCAGCGCTCCGAGCTGGCGGCGGGGTGAACCGCCCTGGCGGCCCTGCCGTACCAGCCGCCAGGAAGCCTCCCGTAAATCGCTCAGCCGGTCGAGGTAGACCGAGGCCGTGCCGATGCGCACCACGCGGGCCGGGTTGTCATGTTCTGACAAAGCGGCGAGGAGCTTGTCCAGCTCGGGGGCGGCGGCGGCAGCCGTACGCACGGGGTCGGGGAAGGTTTTGCTTGCCACGGTGAGCACGTCGGGCGGGCTCGGGGTCAGCCGTTGCAGTGCCCGGTAGAAGGTGTCCCAGTGCGAGGGTGTCCCGGCCCACCAGGAGAGCAGGAGCAGCGTATGCATCGCCTCGATGAGGGCGGGGTCGTCGGCCTGGTAGCCGTGGGCGCCGGTCTCGATGGCGCCGGACAGCAGGCGATGGGCGGTGTGCACGTCACCGTCACCGTCGAGCATCAGGAAGGCCGCCGCGTTCGCGGCATGCAAGGAGCCGGCCGGGTCGCTCGTGCCGGTTCTCGCACCAGGCGCTGTGCTCAGGGACCGTTCGGTGCTCAGATCCGCATCGGGCGGGGCGGCTCTCCGCGTCGCGTCCGAGCTCACCTTGCGGGCATGGGCCAGCAGCGTCTTGGCGTCGTCGTTCACGCCTCCCGCCTCCGCGCCGATGTACGCCGCCTCAGCCAGGCGTCTGGCGCGCGCCTGCTCCGTGCCGCTCAGCTCGGCCGCGCGAACCAACGCCGCGACCGCGCCTAACGCGTCGCCCCGGAGCATGACGTGCCGGGCCGCCTCGTCCAGGAGCACCGCGACCGACTCGTCCGGGCCCGCCGCCGCGGCGGCCAAATGCCAGGCCTGCCGCTCCGGGTCGCCCCGCAGCGCGGCGGCGATGGACAGGTGCGCGTCGCGCCGCGCCTCATGGGTGGACAGATCGACGATCGCCGATCCGATCAGCGGATGGCGGAAGACGATCCGGGCCGATGCGTCCTCCACCCGGACCAGCCGCGCACGCTCGGCCGGGGCAAGGTCGGTGAGGCCGTGCTGCTCACCGGCCACCTCGCGTAGCAGCCGCAGGTCTCCGCTGCCCTCGAGCGTGGCGACCAGAAGCAGGCGCTGCGTGGCTTCGGGAAGGTCCGCTATCCGGGCCGCGAAGACGGCCTGCAACCGCTCGTTCAGCGGAACCACGTCGGAGCCGTCCATGCCGCCCGGTCCTGCGCCGGTCACGCAGGTGGGCAGCTCGATCAACGCCAGCGGATTGCCGCGGGCGAGATCGAGCACCCGTCGGCGGACGTAGCCCGGCAGCTCCGGGAATCGCGCGTCCACCAGGCGGGCCGAGGCCTCCCGGCCGAGTGGCTGGATCACGACCTCGACCAGCCCTCGACGGTCGAGGAAGCTCTCAGTTCCGGTCCTGGAGGCTGCCACCAGCCCGACTGCGCGGCCCGCCACGCGCCTGGCGATGAAGCCGAGCGCCACCGCGCTCGCGCGATCGACCCACTGCACGTCGTCGATCAGCAGGAGCGCCGGCTCCCGGTCGGCGACCGCCATGGCCAGGGCCAAGGCGGCGTTGCAGACCAGTAGGGGTTCCGGAGGTGGGCCGGTGCCGAAACCCAGCGCCACCTGGAGCGCCTCCCGTTGGCTCGGCGGCAGTCGCTCCAGATCGTCCTGGGCGGGCAGCAGGAGCTGGTTGAGGCAGGAGTAGCTGACATCCGCCTCGAACTCCGAGCCTGACGCCCGGAGCACCCGCATCCCCGCGGCCACCGCGTGCTCGGCGGTGACGTCCAGGAGCGCGGACTTGCCGACGCCTGGCTCACCCCTGACCAGCCGGCTCTCACCGCGAAGCCGTACCAGGTCAAGGAAGCGGTCGATGCGCTCCAGTTCGACGTCACGCCCGAACAGTTCCGTCGCGGTCATCGAAGTCTCGTTTCGGGTCGCCGGGAAGGTGGCTGGGTTTCAGGGGCTCTTCTGGTTTCGGGGGCTCTTCTGAAGGGTGGTGAGCGCGAGGGTCAGACGAAGCGCTGCACGAAGGTGAGGGCGGTGCCGCAGACCTCGCGCCAGCCGCTGTCGATGGTGAGGGAGTGGCCGCGGCCCGGCATCTCGATGATCTCCGTGACCGCGTGTTCGTTGCGGACCTGCTTCTTGTAGGAGGCGTTGGTGATGGCCCACGGCACGGTGTGGTCCCTCTCCCCGGAGATGAGCAGCAGCGGGCCGCGGTTCTGGGCGGTGCTTTCGACCTTGGTCTCGCTCCACGGGTTGAAGGTGGCCGCCGCCGCCTGGAACAGCGGCGCGCCTGGAGCGGGGACGGAGAACTCGTCGTACAGCTCGCGGGCCTCTTCCTCGCTGACGGCGTTGGCGAAGGCGTAGCGGAACTGGTCGTAGGTGAGCGGTACCGCGCGGTGGATGTTGGCCGGGTTGGTCAGCACCGGGGCCGCGGCGCGCAGCGAGGAGAACGGCAGCGGGAGCACGCCCTGGAACGGCGCCGGGTCGATCGCCACCGAGGCGCGGGCCAGGCCGCGTCCGGCGAGGATCTGGGTGAGCAGGCCGCCGAAGGAGTGGCCGACGATGACCGGCTTGCGCTCCAGCCTGCCGATCAGGTCGGTGAAGTGGCCGGCGACCTGGCCGACGGTCTTGTGCGCGAACACTTCGGGGTGGGCCTTGGCTTCGGTGACCGTCTCGGGGTCGTCGGGCCAGCCGGGGGTGACGGGGGCGAAGCCGGCCTCGGCGAAGACCTGCGCCCACCGGTTCCAGCTGGACGGCAGCAGCCACAGGCCGTGCACGAAGACGACGGGGATGCGGCCGGAGGCGTTGGCTTGGTCGATCTGGGCGATGTCGTGGGCGTGGGTGGATGACATGGCGGTTACCTTTCGGAGGCGGGTGAGAGGGTGTCGCCCAGGCGCTCGGCGAGAAACAGAGGCGACTCCTCCGGACGGATCACGGTGGAGAGACGATGAGGTCGTCGCAGGTGTCGTCACCGAGGCATGACCAGCCGTAGGGCGCCCGACTCGACGCTCATGCTCCCGGCTGCCGAGTCGCCTGCCACCGCGATGCGGTCGAGGGAAAGGGCGATGGCGGAGTCTTCGGCGGCCCGGTGGCGCCGGTCCGGTTGTGCTCACTCGTCACCGGGAAACGCTGGTCGGGAGCCAGGTCGTACACGGGAAGACAACGGCAGCCCCGGTAGCGACCGCCGGCTCACGCGTCAGCCGGTCGTGGCGGTTCCAAGACGAGCTTGATCATTCCGGGAGGTGCGGGCGTCATGCGCTCTATGCAAGCGACACGGACCAGCTCAGCCCAGGAAGAACCGGTGGCAGAAGTAGGGCCCTGCCACCGGGCAGAACTCGGTGAGCAGGCCGGTCCACTGCGGCTCGATCTGCTCCGCCGTACCAGAGCGTGGTTTTGGATTGTCGCCGGCTCCGCGATGAGTTCGGGGGCGGGCGGTGGTCTGAGTCGGTACGTGCACACCAGGGAGGTCAGCGGCATGCGGAAGTTGATTCTGGGCTTTACGTCTCGGCAGACGGCAAGAGCGCCGACGGGGACAACGGGATCCGGGACGTCATGATGAGCATCGACGACCCCGAGCAGGAGAGGTACTACGTCAGCCAGCTCTGGGACGCGGGGGCGTTCCTCATGGGGCGTAACACCTACGAGATCATGGCCGGGTACTGGCCGCAGGCGATGCGCCGTGACCCCTGCCGTACGCGGGAAAACCGCCGCAGCGCGATCACCGCCGGGTCGTCTCAGGGCGTCAGCCCCAATTGCCGAAGCTGCGCCGGCCGCAGGGGCCGCCATCCACCGGTATCGAGCTTGGCGAGCTCCGCCTCGACGTCGACACTGATGACGCCGAAGAAGTTGATGTTGTCGCTGTGTCCGGGCGAGATGTGCGAGAGCACCTCATCGGGAACGTCACGCCCCTGCCCTCGCAGTTCCACCACCGCCCGGGAGTAGTACTCGGTGGTCCAGGCCACGACGGAGTTGGTCAGCAGGGTCAGGCACCAGGCCTGTTCACTCTGCTGCTCCAGGCGCGGCCGGGTGATGGTGCCCTGCTGGGCGTAGTGCAGGTCGCGGCGCAGCGCGTGCAGGCTCTCGCCCTTGTTCAGCTGCCGGGAGATCTTCCGCCTGAACGCCGGGTCCGACAGATACTTGGCCAGGTGGACGGTCCTGCGCAGCATGCCCCACTCCTTCAGAGCGGCGGCCAGGGTGTTCTGCCGGGAGGCGGCCGACCACTTGCCGACGATGAGGGAGGCGGTGGCCTGGCCGTACTTCAGCGATCCGGCCATCCGCAGCAGGTCCGGCCAGCAGTCGGCCACCAGGGCCTCGTTCCACCGGGCGCCCAGCAGCGGCCCGGCGTGCGGGTAGCGCTTGGCGATCTCGGTCGGGGTGTCGTCGCGCACCAGCGTGACCCGGGTCAGGTCGCGCATGCGCGGGGTGAGCGCCTTGCCGACCAGGTCGAACAAAGCGAAATTGATCAGGGTGGCGCCGTGCGTGTCGGTCGCGTGCTCAGTGATCGGCAGGTCCGTGGCGTTGCCGAGAAAGTCGTCCAGGACGAAGTGCGCCTCCCGCGCCGTCGGCACGATGATCTTTGTGCCGTACGTCGACCACTGATCGGAGACGTGGGTGTAGGTGGACAGCACCTGGCCGCCGTGGATGACCATGGTGCGGCCGGTCAGCGTCTTGCCCCGGACGGGGAAGCGCTGGCCGTCGGAGGAGGACATGGTGCCGCCGCCGAAGACCTGCGACAGCTCCAGCTGGTAGTGGTGGTTGACGATGACGGTGTTGGCCTCGCGCAGGGTCTCCTCCCGCACGTACCACTCCATCGTCCAGGCCAGCACGTCATAGGAGAGGCCGCAGGCCTCCGACATGCGAGCCAGACCCAGATTGGTGGCCAGTGCGATGAGCACGGCCAGGATGTTGCGCTTGGTCTCGGCGGTCTTGGTCAGCTTGCGCCCGCCGGCGTGGGTGAAGCAATCCAGGAAGCCGGTCCGGGCGTCCAGCTCGATCAGCAGCGAGGCGATCGGCGCGAACGGCAGCATCCCGGCCAGCTCGTCCTTCAGCGCCTTGGCCTCGGTGGGGATGTCCTCGGCCGACAGCGGCGGCACCACCAGGTGATCGTCATCGTCCAAGCGCACGAGACCGGCGTCATCGGGCAACGCGCCCGCCAGCGTGCTCTCCAGTTGCGCCAGAGCAGCATGAAGTTCCTCCTTGCCCTGCTGCAGGGCGTCGGCGGCGCGCGCGGGCTTGCCCACCAGTCGGCAGTACTCACCCTGCTGGGTCGCCCACTGCTCAACGGTGTAGAGGTAGGTGGCCGGATCGGCGTAGCGGCGTGAGCCGGGCACGAACACATCCCCGCTGCGCAGCCCATCCCGCAGACACAAGATCACGCACAGCTCCCAGTAGTGCCGGAACGCGGTGTCCTCGCCGGACTTGCGCGCCCGCTCCAGGTAGTCGGCATAGCGGGCGGGCACGAAGGCGGTCGGCGCTCCCGCGGGAACCTTACGGCCGCCGAGCCGGTTCATCTCCTTCAAGATGGCCACCGCCTCCATCAGCTCGCCGGTGCCCGGCCCGCCCTGGAAGTCGATGACGGCCAGCACGTTCGGGGTGAACTGGCGAAGATACGTGTACGACGACTCCAGCTCCGACAACCGGCCATGGTCTTTCGGCAGCGCCTTCCACGCGTTCGAGGTGATCTCCCGCAGCCGCTGCATCCCGATCCTCTCCCGCAGCAGCCCGCCCACCTGCTCATCCGGGATCGCGGGGTCGGCCAGCACCGGGAGGATCTCCGCCATCAGCAGCTGCCGGGTCTCGCCCTGCTTGGCTCGCTCCACCAGCGCCTCGTCGGTCTTGGCCTTGGCCCGCGACTCCCGAGCCGACACCGCCTGATCGAACAGGGCGACGACCTCGTCCAGCTGCTCCACCGCGGCCTGGGCGACGAACGCCAGCAGGATCGGGAACTTGCGCTCCTGACGCCGTTCCAGGCCCTGGTTGGTCGAGCGGCGAGCCACCTGGGCCAGGAATCGGCGCCGCTCGTTGGGCAGCATCGACAGATCCAGCTGATGGGCGTCCAGCGCCCGAAGCCACAGCAGCTTGTCGATCGCGACCTTCACCGATGACGCCGAGGCGTCCCGGGCCGGCCCACCAGCCACTCCAGCCGGGTCATCCCCAACCCCGCGTCCACCACCAGCATGCGCTCAAGATCGGCGCGAAGCTCGACCGTCAGCAGGTGCCCCACCATCTGCGAGGTCAGATCGGAGGCGCCCTTACGTGCGGTGCCGATCATCTTGGCCAGCGTGAGCGCGCCCGGCCGGATCACCTTGGCCGCCATCAGGTACTCACGGGCCAGGTTGAACAACAGCGATGGCGAATCGTGCTCCATCGCCCGGTCCAGCAGGAACTGCTCCAACTCCTTCATCTCCCGGCCGCCAGCCGGGGCGCTCCTCCACTCCAGGTACTCGGCGATCTTCACCAGATGATCCGAACGGGTCTGGGCCCGCTGCCCGTAGGGCGCCAGCACCGCAGGACTCACGCCCAGCCGCTCCGCGACCCGAGCCACCGCCGCGGGTGGCGTCGAGGCCACATCGTCGGGCACGAACCCTAGCCACGGCAGCGTGCACAGCTGGATCATCATGCCCAGCCGGTCGGTCGGACCGCGGCCGCGACCCGGATCGACGAACGCCACATCGGCTGGCGTCGGGGTGAAGTAGCGGATCAGCTCGTCACTGCTGATCTCTGGGAAGGAGCGCAGCTGCTCCAGCTGTTCCTCGGAGAACATCTTCTCGGACAACGTGCCACCTCATGTTCTGTTCCGGACGAAACCGGATCAGAACGTAGCGGCAGTGATCATCAACGCGCCACGCGGGTCAAGCACAAGCATTCACGCAGGTCAGTGGCATATCCGTTGGAAATTTCTTCATTGCCACCGGGATCCCCACCAGCTCAAGACGATCTACCGGTTCGGTCTAACGAGAGGCCCCAGGAAAGCGGCAGTATGGGACAAAACTCCCCAAGGTAGGGATACGCCAATGATTGAGATCGACGTTCCGATCTGGGCCGCCCGCCTGCGCGTTCTGCGCGAGGGGCAGCTCTGGAACCGCCGGGAACTCAGCCGGCGGCTTGCCGACGTGGCGGACGAGGAATCACGCGACCGGCTGCCCGCGCCGGAGGCACTCACCGAGGAACTCCGGCGCTGGGAGGCAGGAGAGCGACGGCCCGACGAGCGGTACGCGGAACTGCTCTGCCGCGCGTTCGACGTGGACGAGGCCACGCTGTTCGTCGGGGACGCGGCCGGCACCACGCTGTGGCACTACCTCACGGGCATCCCCCTGCTGCCGGGCATGTTCGCGGCGGAGGAAGAAGAGCGCGCCGGCCGGGCGATCGAGACGCCCGGACGAGCCGACGAGGAAACGGTCCGGTACTTCAAGGCGCTGGTGGGCGCCTACACCCGTGCCGACCGCCGCCCCGCCGCCCTGGGCAACGCCCTGCGGAGCGTCTTCACCGGCATCGACGGGTTCCGCCGCGACGCCGGCTCATCGGCGAGACGCGCGTTCCTGCTGCTCGCCGCCGAGAACGCGGAGCTGATCAGCCGCATGGACCACGAGTCCGGCGACCCGGACGGGGCGCTGGCGTGGTCGGACGAGGCCATGAGCGACGCCCACGAGGCGGCCGACGTGCTGCTGGAGGCCTACACCCTCGCCCAGCGGGGCGGCCTCTCCGACACCACCGATCACCCCGACCAACTGGTCGCCATCGCCGTCGCCGCCCGCGAACGCGCCGCGCTCCCTCCGCGGGTGGACGCGCTGGCGCGGCACCACGAGGCGCAGGGGCACGCGCTGGCCGGGGACCTGGACATGTGCCGTCGCCGGCTGGAGGAGTCGGCCGAGTCGCTGGCGGTGCCGGGCGACGACACGCCGTACGTGATCGACTGCTCCCAGGAGGCGCACAACACGTTGTGCGCCGGCTGCCTCGTCGATCTCGGCCAGGCCACGGGCGCGATCGAGATCCTGGAGAAGGAACCGCCGCGGACGGTGTCGACCTTCGCCACCGCCTTCGCCCTGGCTCGCATGGCCCACGCGTACGCCGAGGCCCACGAGCGGGAGCGGTCGGCCGAGCTGGCGGGTCGGGCCCGCGCCCTGGCCAGGCAGACCGGCGCCCAGCGGGCCATGCGCGAGCTCGCCAAGGTCCACATCCCGCCCCAGCGGGCCGGTCACCGGCGCATCCTGGTGTGAGCGGTACCGGGGCGCCCGTCCTCCGGGCGCCCCGGTGCCGCCGCTAGCCTTCCCCGCGGACTCCGCAGGCGAGCTCGGCGGTGAGGGCACGGACGGCCGCGAGCCCGGCATCCTGGTCGGGGGCCTCGAGAAGGGCCTCGACCAGCGCGGAGCCGACGATCACGCCGTCGGCGAAGCCGGCGATCTCGGCAGCCTGCTCGGGCGTGGACACACCGATGCCGACGCAGACCGGGAGGTCGCTCGCCGCTCTGGTGCGCCGCACGAGGTCCCTGGCGGCGGTGCCGACGCTGTCGCGGGCACCGGTGACGCCCATGAGGGAGGCCGCGTACACGAATCCGGATCCGGCCGCGGTGATCTGCTTCAGCCGTTCGTCCCTGGTGCTGGGAGCGACGACGAAGACGGTGGCCAGGCCGTGCGCCCGGCAGCCACGAGGGCGGCAACCAGGGGCGAGGCGGGCAACAACCGGCATGCCCGAAGCCTAGCTCCTCCAGGACAACAGCGGCCCCTCCGGCCCCAGGCGCGCTCGCCACCGTGGTCGTCGACCGGCCGCTCCGTCGTGCGGGCCGTAGCGAGCCGAAGGCGCCGGGTGCGAGAGACTGGTGGGGTGACCATCGAGAACGGCCGCCCCGCTCCGCCCCCCACCAGCAGTCCCTCCATCGTGCTGCTGACGCTGGCACGGCAGATCGAGACCGAGCTCAACGCCGTCCTGGCCCCACTCGACCTCACCGTCAGCAGGCTCGGGCTGCTGGCTCACATCGCCATGATGCCCGGCGTGTCGTTCAGCGACCTGGCGCGGATGTCCGGGACGACGGTGCAGAGCGTCCACGCCGCCGTGAAGGTGCTGGCGGGTGCCGGGCTGGTCCGCGACAACACCGCCCGCGCCGGGTCCGCGTCGGCCATCGAGGTCACGCCGGACGGCTCACGCCTGCTCCAGACGGCCCAGGAGGCGGTGGCCCAGGTCGACGACCGGCTGTTCGGCCCGGGCGGGGACCCGATCCGCCGTCAGGTCGGCGATGCCGTCCGCGCGGCCTTCCAGGGCGGCGAGCCGCGTCCCGCAGGAGGAACCGGCCGCCAGAGCGCCTGAGGAAATGTCGGCGCCCCCGTCTAGGCTCTCCACCCATGATGGCTGACCGCAAGCACGGCGTCCCGGCACCGCCGACCGACTCCACCGTCCGCTCCGCCGACTGGGACAGCCGCGACCTGTCGGGCGAGCAGCACCGGCGGGTCGCCTTCGTCGACGTCGACCTGACCGAGGCCGTCAGCAGGGGAGCCGAGTTCGTCGAGTGCACCTTCCGCGGCTGCCGCTTCAACGCCTCCACCCACGAGGAGACCGGCTTCATCAACTGCACCTTCACCCGGTCGTCGTTCTTCGACGCGACGTTCACCAGGTGCAAGTTCGTGGGCAGCATGTTCGACGGCTGCACCCACGACCTGATGAAGGCCGACGGAGGCGACTGGTCGTTCGTCGGGATGCCGGGCGCCGACCTGCGCAAGACGTCCTTCACCGGGGTGCGGATGCGTGAGGCCGACCTGACCGGTGCCCGCTTCGCGGGGGCCACGGTGCGCGGCGTCGACCTGTCGGGCGCATGGTTGAGCAAGGCCGACTTCACCCGCTGCGACCTGCGGGGCAGTGACCTGTCCTCGCTCGACCCCTTCGGCGCCGAGATCGCGGGGGCGGTCATCGACCCGGTCCAGGCCGTCACGCTCGCCACCAACCTGGGGCTGACCGTCCGCGACCAGGGCTGAGCGGGAAAACCGCTTGCCACAGGAGGCGGGCGGGTCGGTAGGGTCGGGGCCATGAAGTGACGACACCGGCACCCCCTGCGCACGACGCCGTCCGAGCCGTTGCTCCGGCGTCCGTCCCGGGTGCCCGCGACCGCCGTCATCCGCTTCACCCGATCGGACGCTCATGACCGACGACATGTTCCTCACCCTGGTCGCCGACCGCCTCGCTGCCCTGCCCGCCGTACGTGCAGTCTCCCTCGGCGGCTCGCGCGCTCAGGGCACCCACACCCCGGACAGCGACTGGGACCTGGCCGTCTACTACCGGGGCGGTTTCGACCCGGCCGATCTGCGCGCGGTCGGCTGGCCCGGCGAGGTCTCCGAGATCGGCGGCTGGGGCGGCGGCGTCTTCAACGGGGGAGCCTGGTTCACGATCGACGGCCGCCGGGTCGACGTCCACTACCGCGACCTCGACGTCGTCGAGCACGAGCTCGCCGAGGCCCGGCAGGGCCGCTTCCGCTGGGAGCCGCTGATGTTCCATCTCGCGGGCATCCCCAGCTATCTGGTGGTCGCCGAACTCGCCCTCAACGACGTCCTGCGCGGCACGCTGCCCCGCCCCGGCTATCCGGAGGCGCTGCGTGAGACGGCCCCGCGGGTGTGGCGCGACCGGGCGGACCTGACTCTCCAGTACGCCGCGGCCGCGTACGCCCCGCGCGGCCAGTCCACCGAGGTCGCGGGGGCGCTGGCCACCGCCGCCATGCAGACGGCGCATGCGGTGCTGGCGGCGCGCGGCGAGTGGGTCACCAACGAGAAGCGGCTCCTGCAGCGGGCCGGGCTGCGCGGCGTCGACGCGATCGTGGCAGGACTGCGGCCGGAGCCCGACGCCCTCGCGCGGGCGGTCGCGGCGGCGCGGAATCTGTTCGCCGCCGCCGTCCAGCGGTGAGCCCGGGGTTCGATCCGGCCAGGACACGCACACCGGACACCGTGCGAGATCAGTCGGCGGCCTGGGTGGCGGCCAGCGCGGCGGCGGGGTCGGGTTCGGGCGGGCCGGCGGGGAACCAGTCGCCGTCCGCGTCGACGAACGGGTACCAGCGGCCGTCCCTGCCGTAGCGGACCTGAGCGCCGCCGAGGGTCCACCGGTTGCGGACCGCCGCGAAGCCGGGCAGGTCACGTCGCGCGCGGACGACGGCCTGCCGGGGCGGCGTCCACGTCGTGGTGAGCGTGTCGAGGGCGGCGGCGCCGCCGTACCGCCATGACCGGACGGCGGCCGGGCTGCCGATGTCGAGGTCGTGGGTGGCGGCCAGCCGTACCCGGTCCTGGAACTCGGTGAGCACTGCGGCGGCACCCGACACCAGCAGCTCGCGGGCGCGCAGCGCCGCGTCGGCGGCCAGCACCCGCAGCGCAGCGGGGTCGATGCCCGGCGCGGGCTCCACCTCCAGGGGCTCCGGGGCGGGCAGCGCGTCGAGCGGCTCGGCGGTCGCGAAGGACGGCAGCGGCGGGATGCCGTGCGCGTAGGCCTCGGCGACGGGGGTGCCGGTGGGCGCGGTGGCCCGCTGGAGTGAGGCGATCAGGTCGTCCTTGTCGAGGCCGCGCATCAGCATCAGCAGGAACGGGTCGCGGTCGAGCAGCCACGAGGCCTGGTAGCACAGCGCGGCGGCGTGCTTGCACGGGTGCCCCCAGTCGGGGCAGTCGCACTCGGGCTCGAGGTCGCCGACTCCCGGAAGGAGCTCCACCAGGTCGTACGGCAGGTCGCCGTCGAGCAGCGCGGCCAGATGGCCCGCCTTGGCGGCGATCTGCTCGACGAATCCCGCCGCCACGGGCGCCACGTGCACGACCGCGGCGTACTCGCCTTCGGCCATCGCGGCGAGCCGGCCGGAGCTGAGGGTGATGGGGCCGAGCTGGCCGGTCTTGGCGTAGGCGCGGCCCTTGGCGAGCAGGGTGTGGTCGAGCGAGGTGTCCTCCAGCGCCTTGAGCCAGGCCCTGCCCCACCACGAGGTGGCGAAGCGGGCGCCGGCGCGCTGCGGGGCGAAGGCGGGGAATCCCTTGGCGGCGGTCATCGCAGCTCCACGAGGTTGAGCAGGTCCGCGTCGGTCAGTTCGGTGAAGTCGTTGGACAGCACGGCCTCGGCCAGCGACCGCTTGGTCTCCAGCATGGTCGCGATCCGGTCCTCGACGGTGCCCTCGGCGATGAGCCGGTGCACCTGGACGGGCCTGGTCTGGCCGATGCGGTAGGCCCGGTCGGTGGCCTGGTCCTCGACGGCAGGGTTCCACCAGCGGTCGAAGTGGATGACGTGGTCGGCGCGGGTGAGGTTGAGCCCGGTGCCTGCGGCCTTGAGCGAGAGCAGGAAGACGGGGGCTTCGCCGTCCTGGAAGCGCCTGACCATCTCCTCCCGCCGAGCCACGGAGGTGCCGCCGTGAAGCAGCTGGGTGGCGATTCCCCTTGCGGCGAGGAAGCGCTCCAGGAGCCGGGCCATGGTGACGTACTGGGTGAAGACCAGCACCGCGCCGTCCTCGGCGAGGATGGTCTCCAGCAGCTCTTCGAGGAGCTCGAGCTTGCCCGAGCGGCCGTCCAGCACGGGGTCCTTCTCGTGCAGGAACTGGGCGGGATGGTTGCAGATCTGCTTGAGGCTCGTCAGCAGCTTGACGATGAGGCCGCGCCTGGCCATGCCGTCGGCCGCCGCGATGGAGGCCATCAGCTCGCGCACCGTCGCCTCGTAGAGCCCGGCCTGCTCCCTGGTGAGCGAGACGGGCCGGTCGGTCTCGGTCTTGGGCGGCAGCTCGGGCGCGATGCCGGGATCGGACTTGCGGCGGCGCAGCAGGAAGGGCGCGACCAGGCGGCCGAGCCGTTCGGGCCGCGGCTCCCAGCGCGTACGGAAGCGCGCGAGCGGGCCGAGCAGCCCCGGCGTGGTCCAGTCGAGGATCGCCCACAGCTCCGACAGCGTGTTCTCCACCGGCGTGCCGGTCAGCGCGACGCGCGCGGCCGAGGGGATCTCGCGCAGCGCCTTGGCGGTGCCCGATCGGTGGTTCTTGACGTGCTGGGCCTCGTCGGCCACGACCAGGTCCCAGGTGTGCTCGGCGAGCACGTCGGCGTCGACGCGCATGGTGCCGTACGTGGTGAGCACGAACCCGGTGTCGGCCAGCGTGCGCTGGGCGCCGTGGTAGCGGCGGACCGGGACGCCGGGGGCGAACCTGGCGATCTCCCGCTCCCAGTTGCCCAGCAGCGAGGCGGGGCAGACGACCAGCGTCGGCCCGCTGTTCCTGTGCAGGTGGAGCGCGATCAGCGTGATCGTCTTGCCCAGGCCCATGTCGTCGGCCAGGCAGCCGCCGAGACCCAGGGAGGTCATCTGGGCCAGCCACCGCAGGCCCGCCAGCTGGTAGTCGCGCAGCGTCGCGGCCAGCCCTTCGGGCGGGTCGACGGGATCGGCGACCAGCCTGCCGCGCAGCTCCTCCAGCACGGGACCGGGGGAGACCGCCACCTCCTCGTCCTCCACCAGCGCCGTGCCGGTGAGGGCGGCACCGAGGGCCTCGATGCCGGTGAGCGGTTTCATCTCCCGGTTCCTGGCCTTGCGGGCCAGCTCTGGGTCGATGAGCACCCACTGGTCGCGCAGCCGTACGACGGGGCGGTGGGCCTCGGCCAGCCGGTCCATCTCGGCTTCGGTCAGCTCGTCGTCGCCCAGCCGCAGCCGCCAGTCGAAGCGGAACAGCCCGCTGGACTCGCCGCCGACGACCGCTCTCGCGCTGACCCCGCGCACCAGGTCGCGTGGCCAGTGCACGTCGATGCCGGTGGCCGCGCCGGACAGCAGGCCGGACACCTCCTCGTCGGACAGCTCGAGCTCGTCGGGAACCTCGGCGTCGAGCAACCGCTCCAGCGGCGGCCACCGCCGGGCCGCCCTGCGCAGCTCGACCACCGCGTCGACCTTGGCGCGGGGGCCGAGCCCCTGGTCGCGGCCCGCCCAGAGCTCTGCGGCGTCCACGACCAGCGCGGGGTCGGCGATGCTGTGCAGCTGTACGACCGCGCGGAAGGCGGCGTGGTCGGCGCCGGCGGTCTCCACCCGCAGCGACAGCCGTACGCCGGGGTCGGCCGCCCATGCCCTCAGCTGTGGCGTCTTGACCGGCTTGGCGGCCGAGTAGGCGGGCACGCCCACCGCGCGCACGGCGCCTGGGGAGCGGGGCATGCCGTCGGCGACGGCGTCGAGGAAGGCGCGGACCAGGCCCTCGGCGTCGGGCAGCAGGGCCGGGGCCGATGGCAGGGGGACGGCCCGCGCCGTGGCGGGCATCGCGTCGGCCAGTTCCCTGACCTTGGCCAGGTCGGCGGCGTCCAGGGGGCCGGCCCGCCACGCGGCGTGGTCGCCCGCGCTCACGCCCGGCCTGATGCGACCCTTGGCGACGATCTGGAGCGCCAGCAGCGCCACGGCACCCCAGAACCGGGTGGCGGGGTCGGCACTCTGGTCGGTGCGGGCCCTGCTGAGCAGCGCGACCGCCTCGGTGACGGGAACGCGGGTGACCGGAGTTTCACGAGGCCCTTCCGGCTCCGCGATCGTGACTCTCTCGTCGCCTGCCGGGTCGAGGAAGGCCACGGTTGCTGCCCTGGGCGGGTCGCCCGGTTCGAAGACGGCCGCGTGCCGAAGGAGTTCCCGCATAGCCGTACAGCGTACCGTACGGCGTAGCTGTGGTTTACCACACCCGTATTTCGGAAGTTGCCCTCATTCTGGGCATATTCGATCACTCATAGGCTCTAAGGCATGACTGCTGAGAACGGAATCGCCGGTTGGGCGACAGGCCTCATGGAGACCCTTGGCGCGCCCGGCGCGGGCATCGCCATCGCGCTGGAGAACCTCTTCCCCCCGCTGCCGAGCGAGGTGATCCTCCCGCTGGCCGGGTTCACCGCGGCACAGGGCGGCATGGGCCTGATCGAGGCGCTGGTGTGGACGACGGCAGGCTCGGTCGTCGGCGCGCTCGCGCTCTACCTGGTCGGCGCGCTGCTCGGCAGGGACAGGGTGGTCGCGATCGCCCAACGGCTGCCGCTGGTGAAGGTCTCCGACATCGAGAAGACCGAGGAATGGTTCGCCAAGCACGGCGTGAAAACGGTGTTCTTCGGGCGGATGATCCCCATCTTCCGCAGCATGATCTCCATCCCGGCCGGGGTCGAGCGCATGCCGCTGGGCGTCTTCCTGGCGTTCACCACGCTCGGCAGCGCGATCTGGAACACGATCTTCGTGCTGGCGGGCTACGTCCTCGGGGAGAACTGGTCGCTCGTCGAGGGCTACGTCGGCATCGGCACCAACCTGGTCATCGGCGCGGTGGTGCTCGCCGTGCTCGTCTTCGTCGGCGTACGGCTGGCCGAGCGGCGCAAGGGCCGGCATGCGAGTCGTCGCTAAGGTCACACTGGGAGCGCTGAGCGCCGTCGCCGAGCTGATCGCGCTCCCCGTGCTCGCCCACCCCCGCATGGGCGCCGCGCTCGCCCGGGTCGCGGCGACGGAGGCGCGCAGGCTGGACGTGCGGGTGGGCGACTTCTCGCGCGGTCAGGCCCTGCGTTTCCTGGCCCTGCGGCTGCCCCTCGGAATCCTCGGCGGCATCGTCGTCGCCCTGCTCGTCATCGGCCTCGACGTGGGAATCCAGGTGCTGTGGGCCTGGGGCCACGGCGAGGCGTTCGACGGCATGCGCATGACCCCCGGCCTGCTGGCCTACTTCCTGGTCGCGGGACTGGTGCTGCTCTTCCTCGACCTGTCGGGCCTCGTGGGCGTGCAGGCCGTCGAACGGCGACTCGCCCTGCGCACCCTCGGCCCGCACTCCACCGAGGCGCTCGAACGCAGGATCGCCGAGCTGGCCGAGACCCGCGCCGGCGTCCTGACCGCCGTGGACGCCGAGCGCCGCCGCATCGAGCGGGACCTGCACGACGGTCTGCAGCAGCGGCTCGTCGCGCTGGCCATGGTGATCGGCAGGGCCCGCCGCGGACGCCCCGAACTACTGGCGCAGGCGCACGAGGAGGCCCAGCAGGCCCTCGCGGAGCTGCGCGAAGTGGCCTGGCGGGTCTACCCGAGCGGTCTCGACGCCCTCGGCCTGGGCGAGGCGCTGGCCGCCGTCGCCGACCGCTCGGCCGTACCGGTGAAGGTGACCTGCGAGCTCGACCGGCGGCCACCGCGCGCGGTGGAGACGGCCGCCTACTTCGTGGTGTGCGAGGCGGTCACCAACGCGGCCAAGCACGCCGAGGCGGACCTGATCACCGTCGACGTGCGCGCCGATGGGACAATCATCGCCGTGAACATCGAGGACGACGGCAAGGGCGGCGCCGACCCGGCGGGCGGCGGCCTGTCCGGCCTGGCGCGCAGGGTCGCCGCACTTGACGGCTCCTTCGCCGTCTCCAGCCCCGCCGGCGGGCCCACCGTGATCCGGGCGGAGCTGCCATGCGGGTGATGCTCGCCGACGACTCCACGCTGCTGCGCGAGGGCCTGGCCAGGCTGCTGGCCGAGGAGGGACACGACGTCGTCGCCGCGGTCGGCGACGGCGCCGCCCTCGTCACGGCGGTCGAGGCCGACCGGCCCGACATCGTGGTGGTGGACGTGCGCATGCCGCCCACCCACACCGACGAGGGGCTGCGCGCCGCACTGGAGATCAGGCACCGCTGGCCGGAGGTCAAGGTGCTGGTGCTGTCGCAGTACGTGGAGAAGAAGTACGCCACCGAGCTGATGACCGGCGATGTGTCCGGCGTCGGCTACCTGCTGAAGGACAGGGTCGCCCAGGTCGCCGACTTCCTCGACGCCCTCGAGCGCGTCGGCGCCGGAGGCGCGGCCTTCGACCCCGAGGTGGTACGGCAGCTGCTGGCCCGCACGACCCAGACCGACCCGCTGACCAGGCTGACCCCGCGCGAGCGCGAGGTGCTCGAGCACATGGCGCAGGGCTACACCAACGCCTCCATCGCCGAGGCGCTGTATGTGTCGCAGAGCGCGGTCGAGAAACATGTCAACGCGGTCTTCGACAAGCTCGGCCTGTCCCACACCACCGGCTACAGCCGCCGCGTCCTGGCGGTGCTGCGCTTCCTGTCCTGAGGGCAGACAAGGTCAAGGTCTGCACGTCCGCTACCACGGCCGGTTCGCCTCCATCGAAGGCGAACCGGCCGACGGAGACCGGCTGCCCTCCTGCAGGAGTGCCGTCCTTGGCTCCGGCGATTCAGCCTCACCCGGTAGCACGCCGCTCCCAGATGGATGATCACGCACCTGCTTGGAGGGGCGCACCGACGCGAAAGCCGACCTGTGCGCTGACGGGCCTGATCTTTTGATTCGCTGAGCGGAGTGCCGACGGCGAGCCGGCCCGCGGAGATCCATGCACCTGGCGCGCGGGTATCAGCGACAGGTGCATGGGGAGATCGCGGGCGAGGGCGCGGGCCGGTTAGCTCGCCCCGCGCGACTGTCAGGCTCTCTCCGCGAGTTCATCACGGCTTGAGCCGGTATTGCTTGGGCAGCTTGAAGCCACGCTCGGCCATGATCTGCCGCAGCCGGTCCGGGTAGTCGGTGATGATCCCGTCCACCCCGTCGTCGACGAGCTTGTTCAAGGTGGGCTCGTCGTCGACGGTCCATGGAATCACCTTGATGCCCAGACCGTGCGCCTGATCCACCATCTCCCTGGTGACGTACGGCTGGTAGCCCGGGTCCGTCACCTTTCCGTTCTGCGGGAACCCGTGCACCGGCGAAAAGGCGTCCGCGCCGAACGACTTGATCGCCTTGAGCGGGTCCCCACCGAAATCGTCGATGTCGATACCACCAAGCCAGGGTGAGGCCCCCGGCTTCCCGGTCTGCAGGAAGTCGCGGTTGGTCAGGGCCACGATCGGCAGCCGCGGCTCGACCTCGCGCACCCGCATCAACGCGCCCCAGTCGAAACTCTGGATGGTGACCTGCCGCATGAGCCCGGCCCGCCGGATCTCCGCCAGCGTCACCTGCACGAACTGCTCCCTCGGCGCCGTCTCATGCGGCGCGCCGGCCTCGACCTTGGTCTCGACATTGAGCATGACGCGACGCGCGCGATAGCGGTCCACCAGCTCGAACACCTCGCGCAGGGTCGCCATCCTGGCACCGGGAACCGGCCGCTGGCCTGGGAACTCCGGCAGCGTCATGGAGCCGCAGTCCATCGTCCTGACCTGCTCGAGGGTCAGCGTGTTGATGTACTTGCCGACGTAGGGGAACTCGGGATCGCCCGGCACGGCAGGCGCGGTATCCCTGCACTTCCTGTTGCTGATCCTCCGGTCGTGAGTGACGACCGCCTGGCCGTCCTCGGTGATCTGCACGTCGAGCTCCAACGTGCCGACACCGAGCTCGAGCGCGTTGGCGAACGCGGGCAGAGTGGCCTCCACCACCAGCCCCAGCCCGCCTCGGTGAGCCTGCAAGTCGAAGGGGTGCCTGTCCGCGTCGGCCGCCCCGGGCAACGCCGCGAGCGCGGCACCGAAGATCGTGGCAACCGTGACCACGCGCGATCTGCTCATGGGCCACGAGTATCGACGATCACCGAGGCGGCCGGCCGTACAGGAGGTGATCGTGAGACGAAGGTTCGGTGAGGAGCCGTGCCGCTCAAAACCGGCTCATCGTGACTTTCGGCGTTCGCATGAGCGCCTGCCGGAGCCGCGGTCGTCGCCGGAACCGGCCAGCGGATCGCCACCGCGACCGCCGCCCGTTGCCGGCGAGCCCCGCAGCACTCAGGTGACGATCTCCAGGTCCTGGTGCGGGTGCGTCGCGAAGCCGGTGCCAGGGGGAACCGTCTCGTCGTTGTGCGCGAACAGGAACCCGAACCCGACGTCCGCCGGGTCGTCGTGCGACCCGAACGAGAACGAGCGCCGAGACTCCAGCCAGTCATCCGTGGTCGCGAACCGATCGCCCGCCCACCAGGCCAGGAGCGCTGTCGGTGAAGTCTCGGGAAAGGTGAGACGCTTGGTCTCGCTCCTGGAGCAGACGACGAAGGACGCGCGGATGTCAGTCACGCCCGGTGAGCGGTGTCATGGGCGGGGAGACCCGCTGAATGAGCGAGGAAGGCGGCAGATGCCACGCGCGGGAGTCACCGCGGAGCGCCTGACCCGGGCGGCGGCGGACCTGGCCGACGAGATCGGCTTCCAGAACGTGACCGTCTCGGCGCTCGCCCGTGGCTTCGGCGTCCAGCCCGCAGCGCTGTACACGCACATCAAGGACGCGCAGGACCTGCGGGTACGGGTGGCCGAGCTGGCCCTGACGGAGCTCGCCGACAGGGTCGGCGCCGCGCTGGCCGGCCGCGCGGGCAAGGACGCGCTGGTGGCCTTCGCCGACGCCTACCGGGACTACGCGAAGGAACATCCGGGAAGGTACGCCGCAGCCCAGATCGAACTCGACCCGGAGACCTCGGCCACCCGCGCGGCAGCCCGGCACGCGCAGATGACGCGGGCGATGCTGCGCGGTTACGACCTGTCGGACCCCGACCAGACGGACGCGGTACGGATGCTGCACAGCACGCTCCACGGATACGTGTCCCTGGAGACGTCGGGCCGGTTCGACCGCCACCCGCGCGCGGTGGACACCTCGTGGTCCAGAACCCTGGACGCCCTCGACGTCGCCCTCAGACACTGGCCTTCGGCCTGACGCCCCCGCCCCCCTTGCCCCTTCCGCGGAACCGGTGCACAGTCGGCAGGCGCGCTGGACAGGCGGCAGGCGCTCCCTCCGGCGGTGACGAACGTGACCGGGGCCGGCGTCGAGGCCCTTGCGCTCACCGCTGGTCGCTCGCCTCTGCTCGCACGACCCGGAGATCCCGACAAGGCGCCAGGAAGCTCTCGACGTACCACCCCAGATCGACGAACTCGGGCACGCGCGCGAAGGTGCGGTACTCCAGCAGGGGAATCAGCGAGACCGACGCCCTGTCCTCGTGGAACATCACGTTCGCGAAGAAGCCGCCGTCGGGCAGCCTGGCGGTCACGCCTACCGTTTCTCCGGCCTCGTAGGAGGCGCGCATCTCGCGTCTCGCCTCGGCCAGGCCTTCCAGCGGCAGATCCTTCCAGTCGAAACCGACCATGTACCAGACGGAGTCTTCGTCACGGAGGAACTCCCAGCCCGCCCGGGCGAGCCGGTCGAAGATCTCCTCGAAGTCCACGTCGCGCTCGAACTCCAGGCTGATGATGACGTCGCGGCTCATGTTTCCTCGGCCAGTTCGTGGACCGCCCATCACGATCACCGAGAGTCTTGCCGGTGGCCTGCGCCTCCCGCAACCGCCGGGCGAGGCCAGACCCGGCCGGCGGTTGATGCCACGCCCGGCACGACCCCCGGGTCCGTTCTTCGACGCCGACCACATTCTGCTTCCCGGCCCAGACCCCGGCCGCTCCCGGTTCGCTGTCCGCGTGCCAAGGCCCGATGACGCCTCTCGGTTGCGTCGCGCGAACACCTCGGACCCGGCGGCTCACGCCACGTCCAGTCCGACCCCAGGTGGCCGGCCGGTCGCGGCTGACGGAATGTCGGTGGCTCGCCCTAGGGTGGGTGCCGTGATCAGCCAGCGGGCGCTCAACCGCGCCACCCTTGCCAGGCAGCTGCTCCTGCGCCGGCATGCGATGAACCCCATGGAGGTCATCGAGCACCTGGTCGGACTGCAGGCCCAGGCGCCCGTCCCGCCCTACTTCGGGCTCTGGTCGCGCATGGCGAGCTTCCAGCCGCAGGAGCTGTCGGAGCTGCTGGTCAGCCGGCAGGTCGTGCGCATCACGCTCATGCGTGGCACCGTCCACCTGGTCAGCGCCCGCGACTGCCTGGCCATCAGGCCGCTCATCCAGCCCATGCTCACCCGTGCCCTGGCGGCCAGACGGGTCGACGGCGTCGACCGCGACGCCGTCGTGGCGGCCGGCCGGGCGCTGCTGACCGAGCGGCCGCTGTCGGTGAAGGCCATGACCCCGTTGCTGGCCGAGCGCTTCCCCGATGCCGCGCCCGGCGACCTGCCGGTGATCCTTCGGTCTCTGCTGCCCATGGTCCAGGTGCCGCCGCGCGGGGTGTGGGGCAGGGCGGGCGATGCCGTCCTGACCCCGGTGGAGGCATGGCTGGGCCGTGACCTCGACCCCGCGCCCGCGCTCGACCAGCTGTTACGGCGCTACCTGGCCGCGTTCGGTCCGGCCACGGTGGCCGACATGCAGGCCTGGTCGGGGCTCGCCGGGTTGCGCGCGGCCGCCGCCCGGCTCGACCTGGTCGATCTGGGCGGCGGCGTGCTGGACCTGCCCGACGCGCCGCGCCCCGAGGAGGACACGCCGGCCCCCGTGCGCCTGGTCGCCCCCTTCGACAACCTCGTGCTCGGCCACGCCGACCGCACCAGGGTCATCTCCGACGAGCACCGCAAGCGCGTCATCACGATCAACGGCCAGGTCCACGGCACCGTCCTGGTCGACGGCTACGTCCACGGCATCTGGAAGCGTGACAAGGCCGCGGTCACCGTCTCGCCGTTCGGGCCGCTGACCGCTGCCCAGCGCGAGGAGATCGAGGCCGAGGCCGTCGCGCTCCTCGCCTTCGCCGAGCCGGGCAAGCCGCCCGCCGTCAGCTTCGATTGAGCGGCTGCCCATCGGTGATCCGCAAGCGAGTCAGTGGTCGCTGGCGAAACCGGCTGCCCCGCGGGTCCCGCACGCCGGCCACTGGTCGTCAGAGGGCGCCGAAGAACGCCTTGATGTCGGCGGCCAGCAGGTCGGGCTGTTCCAACGCGGCGAAGTGGCCGCCCCTCACGATCCACGCCAGCTGGCCCAGCGGCGCGTCGTGCAGGCCGTACGCGAGGGTCGGCGGTCTGGTGGCCTGGATCCGCAGGTGGCCCGTCAGCGTCCAGCCACCCCCGAGCGTCCCGCCGCCCCCAGGCCGCGGGGGCGTCCCGACGGGCGTCGCGTCGCACGTAGAGTAGGGATCATGCCGACCCGCATGGCCGTCGCCGTGCCGACGACGGTGCCCGCCGAGCGCCTGTTCCAGGTGCTCACCGACTGGCCGCGGCACCGGGAGTGGATGGCCCTCACCACCGCCCGCGCCGTCTCGGGTGACGGCCATGGCGTGGGCGCCGAGCTGGCCGCCTTCACCGGGCTCTGGCGGGTGGGCTTCCTCGACACGATGGTCGTCACCCGGTGGGAGCCGCCCACGACGGTCGCGGTCAGGCACACGGGCCGGCTGGTACGCGGCACGGGCGTCTTCAGGATCGCCGGCGGCCGGCTCGTCTGGGCCGAGGAGCTGTCGCTCCCGCTCGGTGCGCTGGTGCGCCCGGTGGCCAGGGCGTTCATGCGGTGGTCGCTGCTGCGTCTGGTCCGGCTGGCCCAGCGATCACGCCCTGTGACCGGCTCTCCCGGGCGGAACGGCACGACCTAGCCGCCGGCCGCCGCACCAAGACCCGCGCCTGACCGCGCACCTCCCTCGGGGACCGAGGGTCTGGCCCCGGTGAATCGCACGTCGAGCAGGCCCGTGCGATCGAACCGACGCGTCCGGGAAACTGCGGCCGAACCCCGGAATACCGCAACGTCCAGCAGGCCCATGCCATCGAACCGGCGCGTCCGGGAAGCGTCGGCAGACCCACCGTACGACCTCGCCCTACCCGCTAACCGTCTCGCGTGCCAGGCCCCGCTCCAGCAGTTCGCGCAGGACGGCTGGCGGCTGGACGCCGGAGAAGCGCGGCGCGCCGTCGATCACCAGGGTGGGGACCCCCGTGACGCCCAGCTCGGCGGCGCGGCGCTCGTCGGCCCTGACCTCGGCGGCGTAGGCGTCGCCGGCGAGCATTTCCCGCACCTCGTCCGCGTCGAGCCCGGTCTCCACGCCCAGGTGTTCCAGCACCGTGTGGTCGGCCACGTTGCGTCCTTCGGTGTGGTAGGCGCGGAACAGCCGCTCCATCGCCTGGTCGGCCAGGCCGTGGCGGGCGGCCAGGTGGCTGAGCCGGTGGGCGTCGAAGGTGTTGACCGGGCGGGCGGCGTGCAGGTCGAGGTCCAGCCCTTCCGCGGCGCCGACGGCCCTGATCCTGGCGGCTCTGGCGGGCGCCTGCTCGCCCCACCACTCGACCAGCGCCTCGGCGGCCGACTGGCCGGGCGTCCGGCTCGCGTCGGGCGCCAGCTCGAAGCTCCGCCAGACGATCTCCAGCCGGTCGCGTTCGGCCATGTCCGCCAGCGCCGCCGCGACGCGTCTCCTGCCGATGTAGCACCAGGGGCACAGCACGTCGACGTAAATCTCGACTCGCATGACCATCCTCTCGTCAGCACCGGGATGACTCCACGGGATGGATGCGATCCTGCAACCTCAACCGCGCTTGAGATCAAGCGCCGTCAGCGCACCGCCACCTTGGCACGGCTGACGGCGGTGGCGAAGGCGGTGATGACCGGGTGCGGCCGGGAGCCGTCGCCGTGCAGCTCGGGCTGGAAGAGGGTGGCCAGAAAGAACGGGTGGCCGGGGATCTCGGCCACCCTGATCGCGCCGTCGTCGGCCCGTCCGGTGAACCTCAGCCCGCCGAAGACGAGGCGCTGCTCGTAGTCGGCGTTCAGCCCGTAGGAGCAGTTGTAGCGCTCGACGGTGGTGGACGAGCCCATGATCTGCTCGACGAGGGAACCGGGGGCCAGCCGTACCAGGCCTTCGTGGCCGGCCAGGGAGCATTCCAGCGGGAGCAGCAGGAAATCGCGGGCGGCGGGGTCGTTCTCGGCGTGGGCGACGTCAAGGCCGAGAACGCCTCTGGCGTACTCCAGCATGGCGTGCTGGAAGCCGCCGCAGGTGCCGAGGAAGGGGATGCCGTGCACGCGCGCGGTGCGCGCGGCGTTGAGCGCGCCCTCCTCGCTGCGGTACGGGCTGCCGGGCGGTACCCAGATGCCGTCGAAGCCCTCCAGGTCGGTGGCGTCGGGCGTGGGAATCCAGTACGCGTCGAGTGCCAGCCCCTCCCGCTCGCGCAGCGACTGGAGGATCTGCGGGATGCGGGCGTGCGAGCGGACGCTGGGTGAGCGGTCTCCGACCAGGGCGATTCTCATGCCCTCCATCCTGGCGAGCGAGGGTGGTTAAGCGCCAACGATGATTCCTGGTGGACTCATAAGCATTCCTGATGTGTGCGCGTATGTGATCGTGACAGGGCTTGCTCGATCGATTCCGTGCATGGTACGAATGGCCCAATATCGGCCCGGCCCGTAATTCGCGGCCGAGTTCGTCGGGGACCGGCTCTACCTGGGCACCGGCGGCATCGCGCCGACACGGATCGGCGCCTACGACCCCGCCCGGCGCACGGTGACCTCGGTGACCGAGCTGCCGACGGGTGAGGGTACCTGGGCCGCGGCGGCCGTCGGCACCGACCTGTACGTCGGCACCTACACCCCCGGCGACATCCACAAGGTCGACACGCGCACCGGCACGGCCACGAAGGTCGCCGACGTCAAGCCGGATCCTTTCATCTGGTGCCTGGACGCCGCCCCCGACGGCAAGATCTACGCGGGCACCTACCCCCGCGGGCGGGTGGTCGAATACGACCCGGCCACCGGCCAGACCCGTGACTTCGGCCAGGTCGTGCCCGGCGAGCAGTACGTGCGCAGCATCGCCGTCGACGAGACCACCATCTACGCGGGCGTGGGCGCGAAGGCGCATCTCTCGCCATCGACCGGGCCACCGGCGCCAAGCGCGAGATCCTGCCGGCCGAACTGGCCGACCGCCTACGTCGCCAGTGAGATCGCCGGCGGCCTCGGCACCACCCCCGTGGAGAAGGAGGCCCAGCCGGCCGCCTTCGACCTGCGGACCAAGCGGGTCCGCTGGTCGCTGGTGCCGGTACAGGGCGCCACGTCGATCTCCGACCTCGTCGCCCGCCGCGGCAAGCTGTACGGCGTCGCCGACACCGGCGTGCTGTTCGAGTTCGACCCGTGGCGCAGGAAGGTGACCCGCATCGTCCAGGTGCCGCTGAGCGCGGCGCGCAGCGGCACGCTCGTGGAGACGCACGGCCGCCTCTACGGCACCGACGGCAGGACGATCTACCGGCTGGACCCGTCGGCCATGACGATCTCCACCGTGGTCGACGGGCTGGACGCGCAGGCCTACGGCACCCAGCCGCTGCTGGCCGCCGCGCCCGACGGCCGTGCCCTGTACGCGCTGCGCGCGAGGAACCTGGTGCGCGTCACACTCTAGGGATGGACCCGCACCTGCTCAGGACTCTGGTCGCCGTCGCCCGCAGGGGGTCGTTCTCGGCGGCGGCCGAGGAGCTCGGCTACACCCAGTCGGCGGTCTCCCAGCAGATCGCCACGCTGGAGGCCGATCTCGGCATGCCGTTGCTGCACCGCCGTCCGGTCGCGCCGACCGAGGCGGGCGTCCGGCTGCTGGAGCACGCGGGCCCGCTGCTGCTGCGCGTGGAGGCGGCGCGCGCGGACGTGCGCCGCGCGGCGGCCGGGCCCGCCCGCCGGCTGGCGGTGTCCGCCTCGCCGCTGTCCGTCACTGCCTCGATCGCCGTACGGCTGGCGCGTGCCCGCGCCGCCCACCCCCGCCTCGACCTCACGCTGGCCACCGTCGACCGCGACACCGTGGCGGCCGACGTCGCCGCCGGGCGCGCCGATCTGGGGATGACCGACGGCATCGCCGCGCCCAGCGACCCGCTGCGCCTGCCGGACGTCGGCCCGCTGACCGCGGTGGGCATCGCGGAGGAGGACCTGGTCGTCGCCCTCCCGTCGGACCATCCGCTCGCCGGCCGACCAGGCCTGCGGCTGGCGGACCTGGTCGACGCGGTGTGGCTGCAGACCACGCTGTGCCCGCTCGAGCGGCTGCGCGACCTGCTGGGCGACGGCTTCCGCCCCGGCCTGGCCTACACCGGCGACGACGTGCACACCGTGCGCAACCTGGTCGAGGCGGGACACGGCCTGACCTTGCTGCCCGCCTCGGCCGGCCGGGGTGTCCCCGTGCTCGCGCCCCGCCTCACCCACCGGGTCGAGCTGCTGCACGGCGCGCTGCCCCCGGGCCCGGCCGCCGACGTCGCGGCCGCTCTCCGCTGAGCGTCAGCGGCGCCGGGCGGCCGCGCCGGTCCGCTCCCGCATCGGACGGCGGCGCAGCGCCTCCAGCGCCTCGTCGACCAGGCGGGTGAGCGGGTAGGGGAGTTCGGCCTCGAGTTCGGCCACGGCGGCGTCGGTCGCCAGCCGTTCCTGGTCCATCGCGGGCAGCAGCGCCTCGGCCTTCGGGGTGAGGTGGACGATCCGCTGGCGGGCGTCGGCGCCGGGGGAGAGGCCGACCAGTTCCTCCCTGGCCAGCTGGGCGACGGTCTGGCTGGCGGCCGAGTGGGTGACGCCGATGGCGCGGGCCAGGTCGCGGATGGAGCTCGGGCCCTCGAGGGCGAGTTGCCGGAGGACCGGCGCGTAGCGGGGGCGGAAGCCGTCCAGGCCGAGCTGGGGGTAGAGCGCCGTCACGCCGTCGTCGAGCAGGTCGAGCAGCAGGCGCAGGCGCGTGCCGAGCACCTCGCGTGGTTCCATGGCCCTAATATAACAGTGCTGTTGTATTTTCTGACGGAAAGGACCCGGCATGTATCCCCCCATCGAGCCCTACGACCAGGGCCACCTCGACACCGGCGACGGCCACCTCGTCTACTGGGAGGTCTGCGGCAACCCCGAGGGGAAACCCGCGCTCGTCGTCCACGGCGGGCCAGGCTCGGGCTGCACGCCCGGCCATCGCCGCACCTTCGACCCGGAACGCTACAAGATCATCCTGTTCGACCAGCGCAACTGCGGCCGTAGCCTGCCGCACGCCGCCGACCCGGCCACGGACCTGACCACCAACACCACCCACCATCTCATCGCGGACATGGAGCGGCTGCGCGAGCATCTCGGCGTCGACCGATGGCTGCTGTACGGCGGTTCGTGGGGCTCGACGCTCATGCTGGCCTACGCCGAGGCGTACCCCGAGCGTGTCTCGGAGATGGTCATCGTCGCGGTGACGACGACCCGCCGCTCCGAGACCGACTGGCTCTACAAGGGCGTGGGCGCGTTCTTCCCCGAGCAGTGGCAGCGCTTCAGGGAGGGCGTGCCGGAGGCCGACCGCGACGGCGACCTGCTGTCGGCCTACGCGCGGCTGATGGCCGACCCCGACCCCGACGTGCGGGCCAAGGCCACCAACGACTGGGCCACGTGGGAGGACACGGTGATCTCCCTGGAGACCAACGGCAAGCCGAACGCCTACAGCGACCGGCCCCCCGTCGAATTGGCGGCGTTCACCAGGATCTGCGCGCACTACTTCGCCAACGGCGCCTGGCTGGAGGAGGGCGTCCTCCTGCGCGAGGCGCACCGGCTGGCCGGGATCCCTGGCGTGCTCATCCATGGCCGCTTCGACCTGGGGTCGCCGCTGGGGACCGCGTGGGAGCTGGCCCAGGCGTGGCCCGACGCCAGGCTCGTGGTGGTCGACGACTCCGGGCACACCGGCAGCGACACCATGCGGGAGGAGATTCTCGCGGCGATAGCCGGCTTCGCCCGCTGACGCCGGGCGTCACCGCAGGTCGCGCATAGTCACCAGGTAAAGGGGCAGGGTTCCTGAACAAGGCTGGAGGGGGGAACCTGAGCCATGAATCCTGACGATTGGAGAAGAGGGCTGATCGACGCCTGGACGGCGACCGCCACCTTCGTTCCCAAGTTCGTCGCGTTCCTGGTGATCCTGCTGGTCGGCTGGGTTATCGCCAAGCTGCTGTACAAGATCGTCGACAAGGGCCTGACGCGCATCGGGTTCGACCGCTGGGTCGAGCGCGGCGGCGTCGGCCGGATGATGGAACGCAGCCGCTACGACGCGTCGGACCTCATCGCCAAGCTCGTGTACTACGCGGTGCTGCTGATCACGTTGCAGATCTCGTTCTCGGTGTTCGGGCCGAACCCGATCAGCGCGCTCCTCGGCGGCGTGGTGGCCTGGCTGCCCAAGGCCGCGGTCGCGATCATCATCATCGTCGTGGCCACGGCGATCGCCAGCGCGGTCAAGGACGTCGTCAGCGCCGCGCTGGGCGGCCTGTCGTACGGCAGGCTGCTCGCCACGATCGCGCAGGTGTTCATCATCGCCCTCGGCGTGATCGCCGCGCTCAACCAGATCGAGATCGCCACCACGGTCACCATGCCGGTGCTGATCGCGTTCCTGGCGGCGGTGGCCGGCGTCCTGATCGTCGGCCTCGGCGGCGGCTTGGTCAAGCCCATGCAGCAGCGCTGGGAGGCGTGGCTGAGCAGGGCCGAGGCGGAGACCAACGCCATCCGCACCGAGACGGCGGCCTACGACCGCGGACGCCGGGACGCCATGGCGGGGGCGGAGGCACCCGCGACCGCTCCGGCCCCGGCGCGGGCCGGAGCGCCGGGATCGGCCCAGCCGGCACAGGGCGGCGGCTACCAGTCACGTCCGGGCGAGGCCGGGGGCTACGAGTCCCGCCCCGGCGAGGCCGGCGGTTACCCGCCGCCACGGCCGGGCGAGGCCGGCGGTTACCAGTCACGCCCTGGTGAGGCCGGCGGTTACCGGCCAGGCCCCGGTGAGCCGCCGCCGAGGTGAGCCGGTGCCCGCGCCCTCCCGACGAGGTGGACGGAGAAGCGTCAGGTCGCGGGGGAGAGCATCAGGCACACCGCGCTCATCCGCAGCGTGGCGAAGTCGAGAGGGTGGCCGGGCTCGGGGGCCCGCCACCCCTTCTCGTGCGCGCCGTCCCAGAAGCCGATCAGGTAGCTGAGCAGTGCCGTGTGGCCCACCTGCTCGCCGATGGAGCGGATGGCGTGCCGTACGGCGGCGACGTGCTGGTCGAGGAGCGCGCCCACGCCGGGATGTTCGGCGGGCAGTGCGAGCACCCAATGCGCGAAATCCGCTCGGATCCGCTCCACCCATGCAAGATCAGACACCAGACGCCTCGAAGTCGTTTGCCGCAACGTTACCCTGCAACCATAAACGGCGACGCGCACAGAAAGTAATTTGCCGAGTGCCGCGCACGTCTGAAAGAAATTGACGGGTGATCCGCGTCGAGAAGTTGACCAAGATCTTCCGTCGCCCGCGCACGTTCGGTGGACCCTTCGGCGCCCTCCGCACGCTGGTGACCCGCCAGTACGACGAGCGCACCGCCGTCGACGACATCAGCTTCGACATCGCCGAGGGCGAGGTCGTCGGCTACCTGGGCCCCAACGGCGCCGGGAAGTCCACCACCGTCAAGATGCTGACCGGGATCCTCACCCCCACCAGCGGCGTCGTCGAGGTCGCCGGCCGGGTGCCGTGGCGCGACCGCCACGCCAACGCCCGGGCCGTCGGCGTGGTCTTCGGCCAGCGCAGCCAGCTGTGGTGGGACCTGCCGCTGGTCGAGTCGCTGCGCCTGGTCGGCGACCTGTACGACGTGCCGGCCGCGCGCTTCACCGCGTCGATGAAGAGGATGCGCGACCTGCTCGGGCTCGACGACTTCCTGGCCACCCCGGTCCGCCAGCTCAGCCTGGGCCAGCGCATGCGCGGCGACCTGGCCGCCGCCATGCTGTACGAGCCGCCCATCCTCTACCTCGACGAGCCGACCGTCGGGCTCGACGTGCTGGCCAAGCAGGCCGTACGCGAGTTCATCCTCGACACCAACCGGGCCGGCCGCACCACCGTGCTGCTGACCACGCACGACCTGGCCGACGTCGAGGCGCTGTGCAAGCGGATCATCCTCATCGACAAGGGCCGGGTGCTCTACGACGGCGGCATCGAGGACCTGGTCGGCGCCTACGCGCCACCCCGCAGGCTGGTGGTGCACACCGACGACGGCAGCCACACCTACGAGCTCACCGAGGGACTGAAGGTCCCCGACCTGCTGGCCAACCACGCCGTCCGCGACCTGTCGATCGAGGAGCCCGACCTGGAGAGCGTGATCAAGAGGATCTACGCCGCATGATCCGGTCCTTACGCGGCATGGCCCGCATCGGCCTGCGCTTCCAGTTCGCCTATCGCAGCGAGGTCGTCCTGACGTCGCTGACGCTGATCGCGCAGGTGTTCCTGCTGCGGATGGTGTGGACCGCGGTGTACGGCGAGCGCAGGCAGGCCGCCGACCTCACGCTGGAGCAGCTGCTGGCCTACCTCACCCTGGCCAACCTGCAGACATTCGCCACCATGCCGGTCATCACGCGCCTCGCCCACTTCCGGATCCGCACCGGCACGGTGTTCTTCGACCTGGCCAGGCCCGTCGGCTACCTTCCGCAGATGGCCGCCTTCCAGGCCGGCCACACCGCGGGCGCGTTGCTGCTGCTCTCCCCGGTCGTGCCGGTGGTGCTGCTGGTCGGCTCGATCACCTCCACCTCGCACGCGCTGCCGTACGCGGTGGCCTTGGCCCTCGGGTACGTCATCGGCCTGCTCATGGCGCTGCTGATTTGCCTGATCGGCTTCTGGACGATGGAGACCGGCGCGATCTCGTTGCTGTATCGCCTGGTCAGCCAGTTCTTCGCGGGCACGATGGTCCCGCTGTCGTTCTTCCCCGGGGCGCTGGGCGTGCTGGCGGACGCGCTGCCGTTCAAGTACCTGGGTTACGTCCCGGCCGCCATCTACGTCGGCCGGCTGTCCTCCGCCGAGATCGCCCGCGCGCTGCTGGTGGAGCTGGCGTGGATCGCGGCGCTGTGGGCGCTGCTGTGGGCGCTGTGGCGGCTCGCGCACCGCAGGGTGGTGATCAACGGTGGCTGAGCTCACCCGCGCGCTGCGCCTGTACTGGCGGCTACAGCGCGCCGCCATGCGCGGCGCCATGCAGTACCGGCTCAACACCGTCATCGGCATCCTCACCGGCGCGGTCTACCAGGGCAGCGGCTTCGCCTTCATCTGGGTGATCATGCACACCTTCCCCAGCATGGCCGGCTGGAGCCTGCCCCAGATCGCCTTCCTGTACGGCATGCGCCTGACCGCCCACGCGCTGTGCATGCTGCCGCTCAGCAGCCTCATCGGCATCGACTGGCTGGTCCGCGAGGGCGAGTTCGACAGGATCCTGCTGCGCCCGCTCAACCCGCTCGTCCAGGTGATGGCCAAGCGGATGGGGGTGGGCCAGCTCGGTGACCTGCTGGTCGGCGTCGTCCTGCTGGCCGTCGCGGGTGGTGCCGCCGGCATCGCCTGGACGCCCGGCCTCCTCGCCTTCTGCGCGGCCGCCGTCGTCGGCGGCGCGCTGGTGGAGGCGGCCTTCTTCCTCGCCCTGTCGTCGACGGCGCTGCGGATGCTCGACACCTTCGCGCTGCGGGTCTTCGTCGACGACGTCTTCAGCCGGTTCGGCTCCTATCCGATGAGCGTCTTCGGCGGCGTCACCCAGTGGGTGCTGACGTTCGTGCTGCCGGTCGCGTTCGTCGCGTACGTGCCGGCGACCGTCGTGCTGGGCAAGGCCGTCGTGCCGCTGGCCTACGCCAGCCCCCTGCTGGGCGTCGCGCTGTTCGCGGTGGCCTACCGGATCTGGGCGGGGCAGCTGCGCCACTACCAGAGCGTCGGCGCCTGACCCCAAGCCGGTCCGGGGAGGTCGGCAGGGGTGACCGGAGCGGGGCACGCGGGGACGCCGGCGTTCGTTCCGGCAAGTCAGTCGTGCCCGCCCCGGTCATGCCGGTCGGCGACAGCAGCCCGTTCCGTACGGCAGGCCGTGCCGCGGAGGGGGCTGCTTTTCAGGCCTTGATGGTGTCGGTTCGGCGCAGTCGCCATCCGGCCAGCGCTATGCCGCCGGCGCCCGCTGACCGCCGACCGGGAGCGCAGGCCGTCGTCAACCGCCGCTGGTCGCCGACCGCCTGGTGTTCAGCTGGTCGAACCCGACCGCGACCAGGATGAGCACACCGATGGCGATCTGGAGGTAGAAGGCGTTGATCGCCAGCAGGTTGCCACCGTTGTTGAGCACGCCCATGATCAGTGCTCCGGTGAAGGCGCCGATGGCGCTGCCCTTCGCGCCGAACAGGCTCGCGCCGCCGATGACACAGGCGGCGATCGCGCTCAGCTCGAAGCCCGTGCCCGCGGTGGGGATGCCCGCTCCCAGCCGGGAGGCGAGCAGCACCCCGCCGAGACCGGCCAGCATGCCTGAGATCATGTAGACCGAGACCGTCACCAGGCGCACGGGCACACCCGCGAGGCGGGCCGACTCGGGGTTCGAGCCGACGGCGTAGATGTAGCGGCCGAAGACCGTCCGGGTGAGCACGAACCACATCACGGCGGTGACCGCGAGGGCGATGATGAGAAGGTTGGGAATGCCCAGGACGGTGCCGTTGGCGATCGCCTGGAACGACTCCGGCACGCCCTGGATGGTCTGGGCGTCGGTGCTGAGCAGCACCATTCCACGGGCGATGCCGAGCATGCCCAGGGTCGCGATGAACGGTGGCAGCAGGGCACGGGTCACCAGCAGACCGTTGACGATCCCGAGAGCGGTGCCGATCCCCACGCCGAGCAGGATCGACGGCAGGATCGGCATGCCGGCGACCAGGAGCTGCGCGGTGGTGGCGCCGGTCAGGCCCAGGACCGACCCGACCGACAGGTCGATCCCGGCGGTCAGGATGACCAGGAGCTCGCCGACCGCGATGATCCCGAAGATCGCGACCTGCCGGGCGAGGTTGGCCAGGTTGTTGGCGGTGAGGAACTCGTCGCTGGCGAGCGTGAGGGCGCCGACCGCCACGAGCAGCACGACGAGGCCGCCGCTCTCGCGTCCTGCGATGTCGCCCAGCGTGACGACCCGTCGCCGGGGCTCGGCCGGCTGCTCGGGCGCCTCCCTGGCCTTCGGCACCGTCGCCAGCCCGGGTTCCGCACCCCCGGGCGGCCTGTTGACGATCGTCGTGGTCTCGATCGGCTCACGCCAGATCAGCTTCGGCATTTCGGCTCACTCCTCCTGAGTCGGTGGAGTCACGCCCGGGGCCACCGTGGGCTCTCGGGTCGGCGGCGTCTCGGCGCCTGCGGTACCGCTTGCCAGGTGGAGCACGTCCTCCTCGGTGGCGGAGCCGGGAAGCTCACCCGCGACCGCCCCGTCGCGCAGCACGAGGATGCGATCCGCGAGCCCCAGCAGCTCCGGAAGGTACGACGAGACCACGATGATCCCCAACCCCTTCGCGGCCAGGTCGCCGATGATCGTGTACAGCTCGCCCTTGGCCCCGACGTCGATGCCCTTCGTGGGCTCGTCGAACATCAGTACTTTCGGCTTGGTGAGCAGCCATCGGGCGAGCAGCACCTTCTGCTGGTTGCCGCCGGACAGCGTCGACACCGGCTGGGCGTAGGATCCGGCCCGCAGCCGCAGGCTGTCGAGCAGCCGGTCGGCCTCCTCGACCTGCTCACGACCGGGCAGGAGACCGCGCCGGGAGCCGGCGCGCAGGCTGGCGATGGTGACGTTCTCCCTGATCGACAGCTGCGGCAGCAGCCCCAGCACCTTGCGGTCCTCGGTCAGCAGTCCTACCCCGGCGCTCATCATCGTGCGCGGTCCGGACGGTTTCACGGACTTGCCCGCGACCTCCACCTCACCGGCCACGATGGGGGACGCCCCGAAGATGGACAGCAACAACCCGCTGCGCCCTGACCCCAGCAGCCCTCCGATGCCGAGGATCTCTCCTGATCCGACGTGGAGGTCGATGGCCGGTGAGTTCTCGAAGCGGCGCAGTCCCCTGACCCGCAGCGCGGGCGTTCCCGCGTGCCGGTGGGTCTCCGGGTAGAGCGAGCTGATCTCCCTGCCGACCATCGCGGTGATCAGGCGGTCCTCGTCGTAGTTGCTGATCGGCCCTTCCTCGGACAGGCCCCCGTCCCGCAGTACGGTCACCCAGTCGCCGATCTCGAACATCTCCTCCAGCCGGTGGGTCACGTAGAGCATCGCGATGTCGCGCTCGCGTAGCCGCCTGATGTGCTGCAGGAGTCGCTCCGACTCCGCCTCGGTCAGCGCTGTGGTCGGCTCGTCGAACACGATCACCTTGACGGAGTCGGCGGTCAGCACCTTGGCGATCTCCACGAGCTGGCGCGTGGCCGCGGGGAGCCGTTCCACGATCGTGGCGGGGCTGATGTCGGTCAGTCCGACCTCGTCGAGCGCCTTCCTGGCATGGGACCGCAACCGGGTCCTGGCGATGATCCCCTTGCGCGCGGGAAGACGTCCCATGAAGAGGTTCTCCTCGACCGACAGGTGCGGGAGCAGGCTGAGCTCCTGGTAGACGGCCTGAATGCCGGCCGTCCGCATGTGCGCGGGGGTCGGCGTGGTGACCGGTTGACCGTCGATCTCGTAGGTGCCGCTGTCGCGGCGCAGCGCGCCCGTCAGCACCCGGATCAGGGTCGACTTCCCCGCGCCGTTCTCCCCGGCGAGGCAGTTCACCTGGCCGGGAACGAGACGGAGTGAGACGTTGCTGAGCGCCTGCACGGGCCCGAAGGCCTTGGAGACATCACGTAGCTCGACGACGGGTTCCATCGTCATTCCGCCTTCATCGTCGGCGGATTGAGCAACTGCTTCACATCCGGCTCGTTCATGTTCTCCTTGTCGGCCACGACGGCGCCGGGGTCGATGTCACGCGGCGGGATGCGACCGACCGTGGCCATTGCGGCCCCCAGAACGCCCTGGTAACCGAAGAAGTAGGGGTTCTGGACCACCAGCGCGTCGATGGTGCCGGCGGCCAGCGCGGCATTCTCCTGCGGGTCGGAGTCGAACGCCACGACGGGGACGGTGTCAGCCACCTTGTTGTCCTGGATCGCCCGCGCCGCGCCGACTCCCGAGGTGTTGTTGTCCGCGAACACGCCCGCCAGGTCAGGGTTGGCGGTGAGCGCGTCGTTGACCTGCGACGCCGCGGTGTTGATGTCGTTGTTGTTGAAGCGCTGCAGGACCACCTTGACCTGCGGGCAGTTGAGCGCGAGGCCCTGCTTGAAGCCGGCGTCCCTGGCGACCAGTGACTGGATGCCGGCCACGGACGATTCGATCATGACGCCGCCGCTCGTCTTGTTCAGCGCCTTGAGCAGGTCGCACATGCGCTTGCCTGCCTGCATCCCGGCCTTGACGTTGTCGGTGCCGATGAAGCCCTCCGAGGCGGTGGTCACGCGGCTGTCCACGGTGATGACCTTGAGCCCCGCCTTGCGCGCCCGGTCGATCGCCGAGTTCAGGGCGCTGGAGGAGTTGGGCGCGATCACGAGCCCGTCAACGCCACGGGAGATGGCGTTCTCCACCAGTTGCACCTGCTCGTCGATGTTCGTCTCTGACGTGGGGCCGAAGGTGCTCACGTTGAGGCCGAAGTCGCCGCCCGCGTGTTTCGCCCCGGCGATCATGGTCTGCCAGAACGAGGAATCACTCGCCTTGATGACCACGTCGATCTTCTTGCCACTCGCCGCCCCGCCCGCGCCTCCGCCGGTCCCCTGAGCGGCCGAACTCGTCGCCCGGCCTCCCACCACTCCGATCACCAGCGCCACCAGCGCTATGGCCGCGACGAGCGACAGCGAGAAGACGATACGTGAGCGAGCCATGACGGCCTCCTGAAAGCGCTTTCAGGGATCTCGACAGGCGTCTCAGGCGGCTTTCAGGCTCGCTCGTCGGCTTGGGGGACGGACCAGCGCCCAAAGCGGTGAGGTGCGCCCATGGAGAAATTTTCAGTCAACACGTGCTCATTTGGTCGGACGCTTCCAGCAAAGCCCTGGAAGGGTCTCAGGGAAAACTCGTAAAGAGAAAAGAACTCATTACTCGCAACCGTTGACGGCATCGCGCGCTGGGCGGCGGCTCGCCCGGGCCGGCGAGGTCGGGGGGTCTCGGCTGTCCGCCGTCAGGCGGGCCGACCTCGCGGCCGGGAGGGCGGGCGGAGGGTCAGGAGCGCTTGGCGGCCACCGCGCACAGGTGGTAGTCGCCCTTGACGGACGACCTGTCGGTGGTCGCGTCGGGACGCCACTCGCGGGTGTTGACGATGCCGGGGTCGAGCAGTTCGAACCCCTCCAGGAAGCTCTCGAACACGTCGCGGCGCCGGGTGGTGAACGGCGAGGAGGCGTTCCGGTAGACGGCGCTGACCTCGCCGGCCTTCTGCGGCATCGTGTCGGGCGCGACGTGCGTCAGCACCAGGTGGCTGCCGGCGGGAAGCAGGTCGCGGTACCGGCGGATGATGCCGCCCGGGTCCTCCGCGTCGGTGATGAAGTGCAGCAGGGAGACCACCAGGAGCGCGACGGGCCGCTCGAGGTCGAGCACCTGCGCCGCTCCGGCCATGACCTTCTCCGGCTCCCGCAGGTCGCCCTCCTGGACCGTGACGCCGGGGGAGTGGCCGAGCAGGGCCCTGGAGTGGGTCAGGACGACCGGGTCGTTGTCGACGTAGACGACCTCCGCGCCGTCGATCACCTCGTGGACATGGCCGGCGGTCGGCAGGCCCGAGCCGATGTCGAGGAACTGGTCGACGCCCGACTGCCTGAGGTGGCGGACCGCCCGCTGCAGGAACGCCCTGCTGTTGCGGGCATCGCCCCTGACCTCGGGGATGAGCGCCAGGACCTTCTCCGCGGCACGCCGGTCCACCTCGAAGTTGTCCTTGCCGCCCAGGTAGTAGTCGTACATCCGCGCCACGTTGGGGACAACTGCGCTGATACCCGGAGGAACCCGCTCACTGCTCATGAGGCAAACCTAGACGATCTACGTCTTGTCTTGCGATGATCGTGCGCATGTTAGGTCTGGACGCGACGCCCGGCATCAGCAAGACCAACCTGTGGGCCTGCATGGGGCTCGGGTTCCTGGGCACCGCCGTCATCACCTTCCTGCCGGCCGGCCAGCCGTACATCCTCAACGAGGTCCTGCGGCTGTCCTCCGGCGACCTCGGCAGGATCACCGGCTACCTGCAGATCGCCGCGGAGGTGGCGCTGATCCTCAGCCTGACCTGGTACGGCGCGCTGGCCGACCGGATCGGCAGGCGACCCGTCGCGGTCGCCGGGCTCCTGCTGTGCGCGGCGGGCGCGGCGCTGTACCCGTTCGCCGGCAACACGGCCGTCCTCGTCGCGCTGCGCGTCCTGTTCGCCCTCGGCATCGCCGCCCTGCACGTCACCATGTCCGCGATCACGGCCGACTACGTGCGCGACCACACGCGCGGCAAGGCGTACGGCTGGCTCGGGCTCTTCAGCGGCATCGGCGCGATGATCGCCGTGCTGGTGCTGGTCAGGCTGCCCAGCATGCTGGAGGAGGGCGGCATGGAGCCCACCGCCGCCGCCAGGACCGGCTTCCTGGTCGTCTCCGCGCTCGTCCTGCTCGGCGCCCTGGCACTGCGCCACACGCTCTCGCCGGCCCTGGGCGCGGCCGAGACGCCCAGGGTGCCGCTGACGCGGCTGATCGCCGAGGGCGTCAGACTGGCCCGCGACCCCGGCGTGGCGCTGTCCTACGCCGCCTCCTTCGTGGCGCGGGCCGATCTGGCCCTCGTGGCGAGCTTCCTGTCGCTGTGGATCGCCGACCACGCCACGTCCGTGCGAGGCATGTCGGCCACCGAGGCCCTGGCCAGGAGCGGCGCCGTCGTCGGCATCGCCTACACGGTGATCGTGGTGGGCGCGCCGCTGTTCGGCTGGCTCGGCGACCGGATGCGGCGGCAGCACGTCGTCATCCTCGCCCAGGCCGTCGCCGCCGCCGCCTACCTGTCGACCCTGCTGGTCAGCGACCCGCTCGGGCCGGGGATGATGCTGGTGGCCGCCTTCATCGGCCTCGGCGAGATCGGCGTCATCACCACGGCCGGGCCGCTGCTCGCCCAGCAGGTGCCGGCCCGCTACCGCGGCTCCTCCTTCGGCGTGCAGGTCCTCTGCGGCGCGATCGGGATCTTCGTCATCTCCGGGGTCGGTGGCTGGCTGTACGACCTGTGGCGGCCGGCCGCCCCCTTCGCGTTGTCCGGGGCGTGCGGGCTGCTCGTCGTGGCCTTCGGCCTCGCCGTACGGCGGCGCGTCGTGCCACACCCCGAGGCGGTGGCCGCCGCCTAGATTCTCCCGTTGCGGCGCAGGACATCGATGGCGTGGACGGTGGTGGCCCCACGCCACTCCAGCGCGCCCGCGGGGGAGACGGTCGCGTAGTCGACGGTCCAGCCGCCGTCCTCCTGCTGGAGCGCGGCCAGCCGGTCCAGGTCCGCCGCCACCGCCTCCTTCGCGAACAGCCGCCGCGACGGCAGATCCGGGTAGGGCGAGAAGTCGAGCGGCCGCAGCTTCTCCTCCTCCGTGCCGCCCTCGACCCGCAGCTCGCCGTCCGGCGGGATGAACGCGGCCAGCTTGTCGAGCAGGTCGGCGTGCTCGGGCCGGGTGTCGAGGAAGCGGACGGCGAACGCCAGCACGTAGGCGTGCGGCTGCTCCTTCAGGGCCGCGATCGCCTCCAGGCAGTAGGCGGTGGCGCGGGCCAGCCACGGGTGCCCGCCCACCGCGCCGTCACGGGCGGCCGCCCGCCAGGCGGCCGCCGCCGTCACCGCGGTGATCTGCAGCGACGACGTCGTGGTGTCCGCGTCCCGCCACCACGGCGCGGTGGCGGCGGGGACGGTCAACGGCAGCGCGAACGGCAACCCCCCGTCGGGCCGCGTCACCGTCTCCAGCCAGTCGCACAGCTGGGCGGCCCGCGGGCTCGGCGCCTCCTCGAACACCTCGAAGGCGTGCAGTGCCGCCCCCGGCTGGCTCTCCGGCGAGCGCAGGTCCGGCTCCAGGCCCCAGCCGTAGCCGCCGTCGGCGTTGCGGTATCCCTCCAGCGCGGCCAGGGTCGCCTCGGGCGTGCCCGTACCGGCCAGCAGCTCGAAGCGGCGGCGGTCCAGCAGCCGCGCGTGACCGGCCATGAACGCTCTCACCTTGTCGATATCCATGTCCCCATCCTTCCCGGCCGCCGGCCTGCGGTCTTGTACGGATCGGCCATGCCCCCACGTCACCTTTCCGAACGGGCGTCCGGGCGAGCACGGCACCGTCCGGTCAGCGGGTCGGGCCGAGGACGTCCGCGGCGATCCGGTGGAGCTGGTCGGTGAGGCGGTCGGGCGGGAACAGCCACAGGCCGAGCGAGTCGGCGCCGGCGTCGAGCAACCCCTGGAGCCGCTCCCGTACGCGCTCGGGGTCGCCGGCGGTACGCCTAAGTGGATGCGGCGTCCACTTATTCCTGGAAGGAGAACGATGCCTTTCACCAGGGCTTGTATGAGAAGTGTTGACACTTGTCTGTTCAATTCGCACCATGGTGGCTACCGGCGTGATCGTTGGCCACGAAGGGAGATCGAATGTGACACGGCGACATCGGACGCTGGCCGTGCAGGTGCGCGACCGGCTCCGGACACTCGTCGTCGAGGAGGGGTTGCGCCCCGGCGACAGGCTGCCCTCCGAGAACGACCTCATCGCGCGCTTCAGCGTGAGCCGGACGAGCCTCCGCGAGGCCCTCAAACTCCTCGAGCAGGAAGGACTCATCCAGGCCCGCCACGGCGACGGGCGCTACCTGACCTCCCAGCCCAGCCTCGATCGCCCGCTGACCCGCCTGGAAGGCGTCACCGAGATGCTCGCCAGCCGCGGCTACCAGGGGGACAACGCGGTCCTGGACGTCTCGGTCCTGGAGCCCGACAGCCACCAGCGGGAGACCCTGCGGTTGCCGGCCGGGCAGGCGATCGTACGGCTGGAGCGGCTGCGCCGGCACGAGCACGACGTCCTGCTGTATTCGATCGACTTCTTCGCCCGATCGCTGATCTCGCGCCCGCTGGACGAGGTCGACTGGACCGGCTCGCTGTTCCAGACCCTCACCGAGCACGGCCACACCGTCGCGTACGCGGTGACGCATGTCCGTGCCGTCACCCTGACGGCCGAACAGGCGGCACGGGTCGGCATCGAGGAGTCAGGCGGGGCCTGGCTGGCGCTGCTGCAGACCCACCACGACAGCGGCGGGCAGCCGTTGCTCTACTCCGAGGACTACCACCGGGGCACCGACTTCTCCTTCCACCTGGTGAGGCGCCGTGACTGACCTGACGACCCGCCGTCCGGTGCTCTTCGACCACGACGGCGCCCTCGACGACCTGCTGTCGCTCCTTCTCCTCACCCAGTACGACACGGTCGACCTGCGCGGGATCGCCGTCACACCGGCTGACTGCCTGCCCGTGCCGGCCATGTCGGCCACCCGCAAGATCCTCGAGCTGGCCGGGCTGCCGCAGGTGCCGACGGCCCTCGGCGAACTGACAGGGCGCAACCCCTTCCCGCTCGCCTGGCGCATCGACGCCCTCCGCGCCGACGCGTTGCCCGTGCTCAACCGGAGCGCGCCGCCGACGTCGCGGGACGGGGCGCTTCCCGCCCACGAACGTCTGGCCGCGTGGCTGCTGGAGGCCGACGCGCCCGTCACCATCCTCGCCACCGGCCCGCTCACCAACCTCGCCTGGTGCCTCGACCACCACCCGGAGGTCGAGGCCACGATCGAGGAGGTGGTCTTCATGGGCGGAGCCCTCGACGTTCCCGGCAACGTCGACGAGCCGGGGCACGACGGCTCGGCGGAGTGGAACGTCTACTGGGACCCCGAAGCCGCCAAGCGCGTCTTCGACTCGACGCTGCCCATCACGCTCTTCCCCTTGGACGTGACCGACCAGGTGCCGGTGACCACCGCCTTCACCCACGCCTTCGGCCGCCACTACGGCAAGCCGCTCAGCGATCTGGCCGGGTCGCTGCTCGCGTTGACGTTCGGCGTGCTGGAGACCACCGGCCTGCCGTACTGCTGCTGGGACAGCCTCACCACGTCATACCTGGCCGAACCCGGCATCTGCGGCTTCGAGACGGTCCACTGCGACGTCGTCACCGAGGGGGCCGGCCAGGGGCGCACCGTGCGCGACCCCGGCGGGCGGCCGGTCAAGGCCGCCGTCACCGTGGACCCCGACCGGTTCTACCGGCACTGCCTGGACGTCCTCACCCGGCGGTGAAGAGCCGGGCTTCAGCCTGACGCCCGATGAAGGCGGCAGCCTGTCCTGCGGGGACGCGTCCTTCCCGGTCTCCACCTCGGGGCCGAACACCTCGACGCCGGGCCCGAACGGGCCCGGCGTGCGAAACCTCTCGAGAAGCTCGCCGGGCAGCGCGTTCACCGCCGACCAGGCCCGCTCGACGACACCCTGCGCCGGTCGCGCGGAGCCGGGCGTGGCCGTCTCAGGGCTCGCAGGCGCAGGGCGGGGCCGGCGCGTCGGCCCAGTGCAGCGCGATGTACGGCTCGGCCTGCCCCGCGTAGCGCATCCGCTCCTTGGTGATGAGGTAGCGGGCACAGGAGCCGGGTTCCGACGGTGACCGGCGCGGCACCGGGATCACCAGCGTGCCGACCTCCTGGTCGGTGTGCGTCAGGAGGCCGTGACACGGCCCGCCCAGGCAGATGGCGTTCATGCCGGGTAGGCGTGGGTCTCCGTGGCCTTGACCGACGCCCAGATGCTCTGCCCTGGTGTCAGGTCGAGTTCGGCCACGGCGGCCGGGGTGATGTCGGCGAACGCGCTGATCGGCCCGTTGAGGTGGACGCGGACGCTGTCGCCGTGCCGTTCGATGCCCTCGATGCGCGCCTGCCACAGGTTGCGGGGGCTGCCGTCGGGACGCGAGCGGTAGAGGGCGACCGCGGCGGGCGGGAAGGCCACGAACGCGGGTCCGTCGAGCTGCTCGGTGGTGCTGACCACCAGCTCGCCGACCTTGACCTGGTGCCCGCCGGCCAGGCCGCGGTAGAAGTTGAGCCCGACCAGACGGGCGACGTAGTCGGTCCGCGGCCTGCGGGCCACCTCGGCGGACGTGCCCTCCTGGACGACCGCGCCGTCCTCGATGACCACGAGCCGGTCGGCCAGCACCATCGCGTCCAGCGGGTCATGGGTCACCAGGACGGTGGCGCCGTCGAAGCCGGCCAGGTGGTGACGCAGCTGGGAGCGGATCTCCAGCTTGGTGTGCGCGTCCAGCGCCGCGAGCGGCTCGTCGAGCAGCAGCAGCCGGGGCCGTACGGCCAGCGCCCTGGCCAGGGCGACGCGCTGGGCCTGGCCGCCGGACAGCCGGCGGGGCCTGGCCGCGGCGTGCGCGGCCAGGCCGACGCGCTCCAGCCAGTCGCGTGCGTTACGGCGAGACTCGGTTTTGGCCGCGCCGCGGCAGCGCAGCCCGAAGGCGACGTTGTCCAGCGCGGACAGGTGCGGGAAGAGCAGGTAGTCCTGGAAGACCATGCCGATCGGGCGCTGCTCGACGGCCATGTCGTGCAGCGGCTGATCGTCGAGGGTGATGTGCCCGCCGGCCGACAGCCCGGTGAGGCCGGCCAGAGCGCGCAGCGCGGTGGTCTTGCCGGCGCCGTTGGGCCCGAGCAGGGCGACGACCTCGCCGGCGGCGACCTCCAGCGAGACGTCGAGGCCGAAGGCCGGTCTGGTGACGACCAGGCGGGCGCGCAGGGTCATGGGCTGCTCACCCACCGGTCGCGCAGGCTCGCCAGGATGACCACCGAGACGGCGAGCAGGACGAGGCTGAGCACGATGGCCGCCTCAGGCTCGCTCTCCAGCGCCAGGTAGACCGCCAGCGGCATCGTCCTGGTGGTGCCGGGGAAGTTGCCGGCGAAGGTGATGGTGGCGCCGAACTCGCCGAGGGCCCTGGCCCAGCACAGCACCGCGCCGGCCACGACGCCCGGCATGATCAGCGGCAGCGTGACGCGGCGGAAGGTGGTCCACCGGGAGGCGCCGAGCGTGGCCGCGGCCTCCTCGAAGCGCTGGTCGGTGGCGCGCAGCGCGCCCTCGACGCTGATGACCAGGAACGGCATGGCCACGAACGCCTCGGCGACCACCACGCCCGCCGTGGTGAAAGGCAGCGTGATGCCGAACGTGGCGTCGAGCCACTGCCCGATCAGACCGCGCCGGCCGAGCACCAGCAGCAGCGCGACGCCGCCGACCACGGGCGGCAGCACCAGCGGCACGGTGACCAGGGCGCGCACCAGCCGCCGGCCGGGGAAGGACACCCTGGCCAGCAGCCAGGCCAGCGGCACGCCGAACACCAGGCAGACGGCCGTGGCGACCGTCGAGGTGACCATCGACAACCGCAACGCCTCCAGCACCTGCGGCTCGGCCAGCCGGTCCAGCAGCGTCGCCCACGGCGCTCGGACCAGCAGGCCGGCCAGCGGCAGCACCAGGAAGGCGAGACCGAGGAGGGCGGGCACCACCAGCAGCCAGGGCAGGCGGCCGGTGGTGCCTCGTCGCTCGGTGCCCTGGGCGGGTGCCGTGGGTGTGGCGGTCATCGGGGTCAGGGCGCCTCGAATCCGGCCTTGGTGAGCACGCCCCTGCCCTCAGCCGACAGCACCAGGTCGACGAACTGCTTGGCCGGGCCGGGCGCGGGCGCCTTGGACAGCGCCGCGATCGGATAGTCGTTGATCGCCTTGTCGGCCTCGGGGAAGGGGATGCCGCGCACCTTGCCGCCGGAGGCGATCACGTCGGTCTTGTAGACGAGGGCGGCGTCGACCTCGCCGAGCTCGACCTTGGTGAGCGTGGCCTTCACGTCCTGTTCGAGCGTCACCGGGGTGACCTTCAGCCCGGCCGCGTCCAGCGCCTTGACGGCCGCGGCGCCGCACGGCACCTGCTCGGCGCACAGCGCGACCTTGACCTTGGCGTCGGTCAGGTCCTTCAGGTCGTCGACCTTGGCGGGGTTGTCGGCCGGGACGGCGATCTCCAGCTTGTTGCGCACGAACGTGGCAGGCGCGCCCGCCAGCCCCGCGTCGGTGACGGTCTTCATCGTGGCGGGGCTGGCGGCGGCGAACACGTCGGCGGGCGCTCCAGCGGTGATCTGCTGGGCCAGCGTGGCGCTGGAGCCGAAGTTGAACTTCACCGTCGTGCCCGGATGGGCGGCCTCGAAGGTCTTGCCGAGTTCGGTGAACGTGCCGGTCAGCGACGCGGCGGCGAACACCGTCACCGTCGCGGCCTCGCCGCCCGCCGCGGAGGCGGTGGCGGCCGGGGCGGCCGGAGCGGCCGCTTCGGTCGACCCGCAGCCGGACAGGCCCGCCAGGGCGACGACGAGGGGAAGGGCGAGGGCCCATCGGGATTGACGCCTGAGCACCAAGGACTCCTTACTGACTCACCGTGCGAGTGTGGTCGGGGATCTCCACGACGACGTTCGTGGACTTGATCACGGCGACCGCCACCACGCCCACCCGCAGGTCGAGCTCGTCGGCGGACTGGCGGCTCATCAGCGACACCACCCGGAAGGGACCCGCGGCGATCTCCACCTGGGCCATCACCGCGTCCTTGATGACCTCGGTCACGATGCCGCGGAAGCGGTTGCGCGCCGAGGAGTGGCCCGTGCCGTCCTCCGCCTCGATCTGGGTGCGGGCGAAGGCCGCCAGGTCGGCGCCCTTCACCTGGCGATGGCCGTTCTCGTCGCGCTCGGCGGCCAGCCGGCCCGCGTCGACCCACCGGCGTACGGTGTCGGCGCTGACTCCGAGCAGGGCGGCCGCCTCGCTGATCCGGAACGTCGTCACAAGTAATCACCATACCTTTGCACATTCCAGTCTGAACACCCGGTTCCCCGCGCATCTGCGTGGCGAATCGCCCTCGTGCCATGGCAGATGCGGCGGGCCACGCTGCGGCGGGCGATGCGCGCTAGCGGGGGGCGCCCCACTGGCCGGGCCCGCCGGGGATCGGCGTCCCGTCCTGGTACGGCTCGCGCGTGAAGATGAAGGTGTTCAGGTCGAGGAACCCGTCGCCCACCCTGAGCACCTCACCCGCGTAGTAGCCGTCGAGGCCGAGCCAGGTGCCGTCCTGCCGGGCCACGAAGCACGAGGCCCGGCCCGGGCCGTTCACCGGCGTCAGCGACAGCCCGCGCTCGGGCAGCAGCCTCAGCACGTACGGCGTGGGACCCCAGTGCCACAGCCCTGTCAGCGCCAGCAGGCCGGGGTCGGCGGCGACCGGCTTCCACGGCTCGGGCAGGCGCGGCTCGTGCTCGTCGAGGATGGCCAGCAGCTCGGTCGCCAGCGTACGGCTCACGCCCGAGGTGGTGTTGGCCATGAACAGCACGCCGACCTGGTCGGCCGGATCGCACCACACGGTGGCCAGGAAGCCGGGCATCGACCCGGTGTGGCCCGCCAGGCGCCGCCCGCCGGACCTGGCCAGCTGCAGGCCCAGGCCATACCCCGAGGTCCACGCGTCACCGTCGTCCACGGTGGCGGGTTCGCGCATCTCGGCAAGCGTCCCTGGCGCCAGCACGCCCGGCGTGGAGCCGGCCAGGAACGCCGCCCACCTGGCCAGGTCGGCGGGCGTCGACCACAGCTGTCCCGCCGGGGCCATCGCGGCCGCGTCGTGCTCCGGCTCCGGCAGCAGCACGTCGGCGAAGGGGTGCACGGCGTAGCCCGTGGCGTGCGGGGCCCGGGGCCGCGCGGTGGTGTCGTTCATCCCCAGCGGCTCCAGGACCTCCCTGCGGAGCGCCTCCAGCCACGTCATGCCGCGATGGCGCGCCACCACCTCGCCCAGCAGGCCGAACCCGAGGTTGGAGTAGTGGAAGCGGCGGCCCGGCCGGTGCCGCGAGCCCTCCGGGCCGAGCCGTGCGGCCAGCTCGTCGAACGGCAGGCCGGGCGTGCGCTCCCACCACTCCGTCGGCGGCTCGGCCGTCAGCCCGCCGGTGTGCGAGAGCAGCTGGGCGATCGTGACGTGCTCGAACGGCGTGCCCTCCACGTGCTTGCCGAGCGGGTCGAGCAGGTCGACCAGGCCCTCGTCGCGCAACCTCATTACGACGGCGCCGACCATGGACTTGGTGATCGAGCCGATCCGGTACTGCGTGTCGGGGGTGGGCGCACCGTCCCCGACCTGGCCCCTGGCCCCGAACCAGGCCGGCCGGCCGTCCCGCACGATCACTGCCGCCAGCGACGGCACCCTCGACTCCGCCTGCTCCACGGCAAGCCTGCGCAGCAGCGCCCTGGCCGCCGTCTGACCCATTTCACTCATGAGCGGAAGGTTACCGAGGGTCAACCCCCGCCCTGCCCACGTCAGGATGATCAGCCGGCACCGCTCCAGAAGGTCGTGCTGACGGAAAGCTGTCAGCGCCGTCGCCGCGACGCATGCGCCGTTCTACGATCCTTGCGGATTCGGCGCTCGGGGGCTCAGCGCACGCGCAGCAGGCGCCGGTCTGGAACGCGCGCAGGTCACGCCGTAGGTTCCGAGGAAGAGGTGTTCGCACATGGCCGCCCAGTCCTGGACGCACCCCGACACCGTTCAAACATCGCTGCTCAACGGTCGCTACCACCGGGCCGCCCTCGGCCTGTTCCTGGTCGTCGTGGTGGCGCACTGGGCCGAGCACCTGGCCCAGGCGGTCCAGATCTACGTCCTGGACTGGCCGATCCCCGAAGCCCGCGGCGTCCTCGGCGTGCCGTTCCCCTGGCTGGTCAAGTCGGAGTGGATGCACTACGGCTACGCGCTGCTGATGCTCGCCGGCTTCCTCCTGCTGCGCAAGGGCTTCACCGGGCGCGCCCGCACCTGGTGGAACATCGCGCTGGCCATCCAGACCTGGCACCACCTGGAACACTTCCTCCTGCTCATGCAGGCGGTGACCGGCAACAACCTGCTGGGCAGGCCGGTGCCCACCAGCATCATCCAGCTGCTGGTCCCCCGGGTGGAGCTGCACCTGTTCTACAACGCCGTCGTCTTCGCGCCCATGGTGGTGGCGATGCTCCTGCACCGGCGCCCCCGCGAGTCCGAGCGTGCCGGGATGCGGTGCGGCTGCGCGCTCGCCTACGGGCGATGACGATGGCGAGCGGACGGCCCGGCAAGCGGCCTTCGGCCTTCGCCGTGGCGATGACCCTCGTCGCTGCTTTCCTGCTGTACCTCGCCACCCCGAACATCGGTCATGTCATCCGGGCGGCACGGGCCGACGGTCTTCCTGGCACGTTCACCGCGCAACGCCTCTACTGCGTCCAGCATCCCGGACACGAGAGCTGCAGCTGGATCGGGACCTTCCGCTCCGACGACGGCACCGTGCGCCGGGCCGAGGTGGCGATGTACGACAGCGACCGGGAGTCACACCGTGCCGGCACGGAGACCAGGGCCATCGACGTCGGGCGGCCCAACCGGGTCTACGGGCCGGACGGCTCGGGGGAGTGGATGTTCACGGCGCTGCTGCTGCTGGGCGGCCTGGCGATCCTGGCCCATCTGTACGTCCGGCCTCTGGTGCGGCGCCTGTCCCCGCAGGCCGTCCACCGCTGATCACAGTCGGCCGCCGCTGCTCTACCCTGGCCAGAAGAGCTCGGGAGAGAGGTAGGCGTGACGGCTGGATCAGGCGGTCCCCCCGCGACGACGCTGGAAGCGGTCCTCGAACGGATCACCTTCGCCAGCGAGGAGACCGGCTACACCATCGCCCGCGTCGCCACCGAGCGGTCGGGCGCCGAGTTGCTGACCGTGGTGGGGCCGTTGCTGGGCGCGCAGGTCGGCGAGTCGCTCCGGCTGACCGGCAGGTGGACCTCCCACCCGCGCTACGGCAAGCAGTTCGAGGTGTGGTCCTACACCACCGTGCTGCCCGCCACGATCCAGGGCATCCAGCGCTACCTGGGATCGGGCCTGATCAAGGGCATCGGTCCCAAGATGGCCGAGCGCATCGTCGGCCACTTCGGCACCGACACCCTCGACATCATCGAGACCGCTCCCGAGCGCCTGGTCGAGGTGCCGGGGCTGGGGCCCAAGCGGACCAAACTGATCGCGATCGCCTGGGAGGAACAGAAGATCATCAAGGAGGTCATGATCTTCCTCCAGGGCGTCGGCGTCTCCACCTCGATCGCGGTCCGCATTTTCAAGCAGTACGGCGAGGCGTCGATCTCGGTCGTCCGGAGCCAGCCGTACAAGCTGGCCGACGACGTCTGGGGCATCGGCTTCAAGACCGCCGACACCATCGCCCAGGCCGTCGGGATCCCGCACGACAGCCCCGAACGCGTCAAGGCCGGGCTGCGCTACACGCTGTCCCAGGCCGCCGACGACGGTCACTGCTACCTGCCCGCGCCCAACCTGGCCGCGGACGCCGTCAAGATCCTCGACGTGCCGGCCGAGCTGGTCAGGACGTGCCTGGACGAGCTGGTCGCCGAGGAGGGCGTGGTCCGCGAGGACATCCCGGCGGGCGAGAACCTCGTTCCGGCCGTCTACCTCGTCCCCTTCCACCGCGCGGAGCTGTCGCTCGCCGGCAGCCTGCTCGGCCTGCTGCGCACCGGCCGCGACAGGCTGAAGGCCTTCGCCGACGTCGACTGGGTCAGGGCCGAGGACTGGCTGCGCGGCCAGAGCGGGGCCGAGCTGGCCGCCGAGCAACGCCAGGCCGTCCGGCTGGCTCTCACCGAGAAGGTCGCGGTGCTGACCGGCGGGCCCGGCTGCGGCAAGTCGTTCACCGTCCGGTCGATCGTGCAGCTGGCCCGCGCGAAGCGGGCCAAGGTCATCCTGGCCGCCCCGACGGGCCGGGCGGCCAAGCGCCTGGCCGAGCTGACCGGTCACGAGGCCACCACCGTGCACCGGCTGCTCCAGCTGCGGCCGGGCGGCGAGGCGACCTTCGACCGCGACAACCCCCTGGACGCCGACCTGGTCGTGGTCGACGAGGCGTCGATGCTCGACCTGCTGCTGGCCAACAAGCTCGTCAAGGCGATCGCCCCCGGCGCGCACCTGCTGCTGGTCGGCGACGTCGACCAGCTCCCGTCGGTCGGCGCGGGCGAGGTGCTCAAGGACCTGCTGGCCGCCGACGACATCCCCCGGGTACGGCTGACGCGGATCTTCCGCCAGGCGCAGGAGTCGGGCGTCGTGGTCAACGCCCACCGGGTCAACACCGGCCGCCATCCCGTCCTGGAGGGCATGAAGGACTTCTTCCTGTTCCCGTGCGAGGAGCCCGAGGAGATCGCCGCGCTCACCGTCGACGTCGTCGCGCGCCGGATCGCCCGCAAGTTCGGCCTCAACCCGCGCCGCGACGTGCAGGTGCTGGCGCCCATGCACCGGGGCGCGGCGGGGGCGGGCGCGCTCAACGCCGCCCTGCAGGAGGCGCTGACCCCCTCGCGCGAGGGCATGCCGGAGCGCCGGTACGGCGGGCGCGTGTTCAGGGTCGGCGACAAGGTCACCCAGTTGCGCAACAACTATGACAAGGGCGCGGCGGGTGTGTTCAACGGCACGGTCGGCGTGGTCACCGACATCAGGCTGGACGATCAAAAGCTGACAGTCCTGACTGATGAGGAGGAAAGCGTCGACTATTCCTTCGACGAGCTCGACGAGCTGGCCCATGCCTACGCCGTCTCGATCCACCGGTCGCAGGGCAGCGAGTACCCGGCCGTGGTGATCCCGCTGGCCACCAGCGCGTGGATGATGTTGCAGCGCAACCTGCTCTACACCGCCATCACCAGGGCGAAGAAGCTGGTGGTCATCGTGGGGTCGCGGCGGGCGCTGGCGCAGGCCGTCAGGACCAAGGGTGCGGGAAGGAGGCACACGGGACTGACGCACAGGCTGTCAAGCGGCTGACAGCACAATGTGTCCGAATTTGAATGAACTCTCCCATAAGATGCAGCATCCAATGGATATGGCCATTAAGGTTTTTGGGTGCACTTTGCTGGTATGGGGGAGAGGGTTGTGTTGAGCGTTGCGCCAGCGTGGCGGAAGGCTGCCGCCGGGGTCGCGGTCATTGTGGCGGCGGCTCTGACCGCGTCGTGCTCGAACGGCTCGGCGGTCACCGGAGGGACCACCGCGGACGGCGGATCCGCGCCCGCGCCCGCGTCGGCGACGCCCGCGCCGCAGATCAAGATCAGCCCGGCCGAGGGCAGCGCCAAGGTGAAGCCCAACAAGAAGGTCGTGGTGACGGCCTCGGGTGGCGCCCTCGACGAGGTTGTCGTCGAGGGCGGCGGCAAGCGGGTGGAAGGCTCCTTCAACGCCGACAAGACCAAGTGGGTCTCCAAGGAGCCGCTGCGGCCCACCAGCGCCTACAGCGTGTCCGCCAAGGCCGGGACGACCACCGCCGCGGCCAGCTTCAAGACCCTCAAGCCCGCGGTGGTCCTCGACGTCGCCGACCTGACGCCGAACCAGAAGGGTGAGAAGGTCGGCGTGGGGGCGCCGATCATCCTCACCTTCAACAACCCGGTGTCCGACAAGGCCGCCGTCGAGGGGGCGCTCGAGGTCGAGGCCGAGAAGCCGGTCGAGGGCGCGTGGCGGTGGATCAACGACACGACCGTCATCTACCGCACCGCCAAGTACTGGCCCGCGCACCAGACGGTGAAGGTGACCGCCCGCCTGAACGGCGTGCAGGGCGGCAAGGACATGTACGGGCTCGAGGACTACACCACCTCGATCAAGATCGGCGCCCAGCAGATCAGCAAGATCAACGCCAAGACGCACATGATGTACGTCTACCGGGACGGCAAGAGGGTGCAGACCATGCGGATCAGCGCCGGCATGGCCACCACCCGGGAGTACACCACCACGTCCGGCATCCACATGACGATGGAGAGGGGCAACCCGGTCCGGATGATCTCGCCGGGCCGCAAGAAGGGCGACCCCGGCTACTACGACGTAATGATCAACCACGCGGTGCGGATCTCCAACTCGGGCGAGTACGTCCACGCCAAGGACAACGTCTGGGCCCAGGGCAGGCGCAACGTCAGCCACGGCTGCATCAACGCCCGGCCCGACCAGGCCAAGTGGTTCTTCGACAACGCGCAGCGCGGCGACATCGTCGACATCAAGGGCACCAACCGGGCGCTGGAGTGGAACAACGGCTGGGGCTTCTGGCAGCTGTCGTTCAAGGAGTGGAAGAAGGGCAGCGCCCTGTAGCGTCGCCGGTGGCGAGGCGGTCCGTGCCTCGCCACCGACCGGTTGCGGCGCGCACCCGGTCGAACCGGACACTCCGTCCCGCACCACAGGCCATTCTGCGAGCCGCAGTCCCGCGATGATGTGAGGCATACGTGCGCATCGGTCCATACCGCATCCTCCGTCAGCTGGGACAGGGCGGGCAGGGCACGGTCTACCTGGGGCAGGACGAGCACGGCGGGCTCGCCGCCGTCAAGGTCATGACCGGCGGGATCGACCGTGCCTTCGCCCGCGAGGTCGCCGCGGCCCGCCAGGTCGCCGAGTTCTGCACGGCCCGCGTACTGCGTGTCGACCTCGACCACCAGCCGCCCTACGTGGCCAGCGAGTACATCGACGGCCCCGCCCTCGCCGCCGTCGCGCCCGTGCGCGGCGCCGCGCTGACCAGGCTGGCCATCGGCACCGCCACCGCGCTGGCCGCCATCCACCGGGCGGGCGTCGTCCACCGCGACTTCAAGCCGGGCAACGTGCTCATCGGCCCCGACGGGCCCAGAGTGATCGACTTCGGCATCGCCAGGCTGGTCGACGTCACCGCGACCAGGGAGGGCGCGTCCGGCACGCCGCCGTACATGGCGCCCGAGCAGTTCCGCGGCCTGCCGGTGGGGCCGGCGTCCGACGTGTTCGCCTGGGGCGCGACGATGGTCCACGCCGCCAACGGGTGGCCGCCGTTCGGCAACGACACCTTCGCGGCGACCGCCTACCGCATCCTGCACAACGAGCCGGCCCTGGGCGAGCTGCGGGAACCGTTGCGCGGGATCGTCGCCAGGTGCCTGGCCAAGGACCCGGCGCTCCGGCCGTCGGCGCGTGACCTGCTGCTGGAGCTGCTCGGGGAGCGGGCGCCCGCGCAGGAGGACGCCGCCCTGCGCCACGGCGCCGAGGCGGCGCACGGCGGCGCCGTACCGACGGCCGCTGGTGTTGCAGGGATGCCGGGCGGGGTCGGGACGGTGCCGGGCGGCGCCGTACCGACCGATGGCGTCGGGCGCGAGCGCCCGACGGCGGAGCGTGGATCCGGTGTGGCGTCACGGCGGGCTCTCCTGGCGGGTGGGGTGGCGGCCGTGGTGGCCGCGGCGACCACCGGTGTGGTCCTGTGGCGCGGCTTCGGCACGCCGGGGGACGACATGGCCGACCAGCCGACCCCCACCGGCTCCTCGACGGCCCCGCCGACCTCCCGGGACCTCCCGCTCGCCCTGGAGAGCGCGGTCAACGTGACGCCCATGGCCGACTTCACCTTCGAGGGGTTCCTGCCCCAGGGCACCTGGGCCACCAAGGTGCAGGGGAAGCTGTCCTACGATCACGACGCGGTGTCGTCGGTCGACACCCGCATGGACATGACGGTGACGGCGGAGAATCTCGAGCTGACCCAACGCGTGGTCCTCACCGAAACCGAGTACATCGACGGGAAGGAGGTGCCCGACCCGTCCCGAGCGCCGATCCTGCTGTACGCCCGGTGCCCTCACACCATGGGAGCGGTGGGCGTGATCGCCGATCTGGCCAGGACGACCGAGAACGTGAGCGCCTCGGGCCGCCGTTACGCCGGCGCACTGGTCACCAGGAAGGCTCCGGCGCCGCTCGCGCGGCAGATCAGGGCGCTCCACGGCGACGAACGCACCGAGCGGGAAACCGGCGACACCAGCCTGTCGTGGGTGCTGGTGCTGGACGGGCGGAACAGGCCGAAGACGTTCGAGCTCTCGTGGCATTTCCCGCTCGACGAGACGACCAAGCTCACCGCCAGGTTCACCACCACCTACCGCGACTGGCGCGAGGGCGAGGTTCGAGCGCCCGGCTCGTAGGAGCGCTACCCGCCCCACTACCATGCGAGACCTACTAGTAGGTGTTACCTTCCTCTCATGGCGGACGTGACGTCCAGGCGGACACAGTGGCTGCGCGGGGTGCTCGACCTCGCCGTGCTGGCCCTGCTCGCCGAGACCGGCGAGGACTACGGCTACGCCCTGCTCCAGCGCCTGGACCGGGCCGGGATGCCCGACATGAAGGCGGGCACGCTCTACCCGCTGCTCAACCGGTTGACCACCGACGGCCTGCTACAGGCCGAGTGGCGGGCCGGAGAGGGCGGGCCGGGACGGAAGTTCTTCAGGCTGACCGACGAAGGCCGGGCGGCGCTCGCGACGCAGGGGCCCGAATGGGCGGCATTCGCGAAGACCGCGATCAGCGTGATCGAGCGAGGAGTCAAGGGATGACCGCTCTCGACAGGAAGTACCGCGAGGAGCTGACGCTGGCGCTGCGCCTGCGCGACATCTCGGGGGTCCGGGTCGGCGAGGTGCTGGCGGAGGTCGAGGCGCACGTCGCGGAGACGGGCGAGGACCCCACGACGGCGTTCGGCACCCCGAAGGAGTACGCGGCGACGATCGCCGAACAGCTCGACACGCGGTCGGGTAAGCCCTCGCCCCTCCACCAGGCGGTCGGGGGGCTGGCCACGGGTGCGCTGGGTTACGTCGGCCTGACCCTGCTCTGGAGGGCGTTACGGGCAGACGGGCCCGCGGCGTCCTTCACCACGGCGGACACCGTCGGGGGGATCGCCTTCCTCGCCCTGATGACGGCCGGGATCTCCCTTTCCTTCCGCGCGGCCACCGCGCCCACCAACGGCAAGGTGTACGGCGTGCTGGGCGGCTGCGCCCTGGTGGCCTCGCTCGCCTCATTCCCTCTGTCGGAGGTCCTGCTCGACGACCAGGCCTCGCTCGTCGAGGTCTCACGCTGGGTGGCGGTGGGCCTCGGGGTGGCGGCGGTCGCCGGTTCCCTGCTTCTCGTGGTCGGCGCCATCAGGCACGGCCGCGTCGTCGACCCCCGCTGAACGCACGCCGGTCCGGTCTCGCGGACCGGCGTGGCCCGCCATGTGGGGCCGTTGATCGGCACACGCCGCCGACGGGCCGACCCTATTCGTCACTCCAGCGGCACGTGGCGCGGGCCGCGGATGCCGTCACGGTGGAGGTGTCGTGGGCGCGATGGGGCTGGTTGGCCAGGATGAGGGTCAGGCGTCCCGGTCCGGGGACCGGCCAGCTGCCCAGGGTGACCCAGGTGCCCCGATGGGCTTTCTGGTCGACGGTGACCGGTCCGCCCAGGTGCGGGGCGGTGGTGTCGTCGTCGTCGAGGTAGTAGTAGGCGGTGCCGGCCGACCGGCGGTCGTCGGCGATGAAGGCCTCGACGGTGCACCTGGCGTGCGGCCGGGTGTCGAAGTACCAGTTCACCAGCTGCGTGGCATGGCCCAGCTCGGACGTCACCTGCAGGAACAGCGCCGTGCCTGTGCAGCCGTCCTGCCTCCAGCCGCCGCCGGTCGGTCGCCAGCCGGGGTCGGCGTAGGACCATTCCGCCTGGCAGCCGAGGCCGTGCACCGCGCTCCAGGTGTTCGTGGCGGCAGGCGTGGCACGGCTTGGCGAGGAGCCCGTGACAGGGGCGCTCACCTGGGAGGACACGGCCTCAGGCAGGGCGGGCGACACCTTTGTCACGACGGGCCCGGGGCCGGCGGCCGTCTCCGTGCCGCCCAGCGCCGACATCCCCGCCGCGAAGAGGACGGCGGTCGCCGCCACGACCGCCGTCGTGATCACCCATCGCAGGGACTTCTTCCGCGTCAGGAGCCCGCGGCCGGCGCCGGCGTCCGCATGGCCCACGACCGGGCCCTCGGCTGCGGCGCCCGGCTCATCGGTGCCGGCGCCTTCGCCGGCCGCCTGCTCGACAGGGTTGTGCCGCGCCGTCGATGCGGTTCTGCCGGCGGCGATGATCTGTGCACGGCGATCCAGCCACGGCTGAGGATCGTCGACACCGAGAGCGTGAACCAGCGCTCGCAGCACTCCCTCCGACGGCAGACGATGCCCCTGCAGCGCCTGGCCGATGACCGACTTCGAGTAGGGCGCCTGGGCGCGCCGGGTCCGGTCCGCCAGCTCCCGCACCGACGGAGACCCCTGCTGCCGATGCAGCGCCCGTAACTCTCCGATGAAGACGTCCACCGGGTCCTCGCCGGGCCCCGGCCGGTGTCCTCGTCCATCCCCGGCTACCGGGTCGTCACGATCTGACACTCGTCTCTGTCCTCGCTTCCTCGCTGGTCATCCGCTGTCCGGGCCCGGCGGGTGCCTGGTCGTCGCCCGCGCGCGGCGTCCACCGACGGTGGACACGGCAGCAAGTGATCTCACACCCTCACGGCACACCGTCTCGCCCCTGACAGGAGTTCTCGGGAGATCTTTTCAGCGGATCACGGTCCTGGCCATCGCCGCCGCTCGGGGCGCCGCCCAGAACGGCCGCTCGTGGTCGGGCCGTGTGGCCCGGCGGGCCGGGACAGGGGCTACCTTCAGGCCGACTGAAGGTTCATGGTAGGTTTCAGCCTGCCTGAAGGATGACCTGAGGAGGACCTGTGGAAGGTCTGCTGCTGTCGGTGCATGTGCTCGCCGGCATCGTGTTCGTCGGCGGTTCGGCCGTCGCGACGAGCCTGTTTCCCCGCTACGCGCCCGTCGCCGCCGGCCTACCGGCCGGCGCGGGCGCAGCCGACCCCTCGCCGCCACCCGACCAGGGCGACAGGAACCGGGCGGTGGCCGTCGCCCTGCACCGCATCACCCGGGTTTACAGCATCCTCGGGCTCGTCGTGCCCGCCGCCGGGATCATCCTGGCCAGTGGCCAGGGCCGTATGGGCGAGATCTGGATCACCATCTCCATGGTTCTCACCGCCGTCGCCGGCGGCCTGCTGGCCACGCAGATCTACCCGCGCCAGCGTGACGCGCTCAGCCGTCCCGACGACGGCAGGCGGTTGCGCCGGCTGTCGATGTTCACCGGGATCTACAACCTGGCATGGGCGACCGTGGTGGTCCTCATGATCGTCCGACCCGGCTCGGGCACGGGAGCGTGATGTCCGTGCGCGCCCTGCGGATCGCGGCCGGTCTCGAGACCGCCTCCCTGGTGATCCTCATCGTCAACCTGCTCACCGTGCACGCCAAGGCGATCACGACGTTCGTCGGCCCGGTGCACGGCATGTGCTACGTCGCCGTCATCGGAGCCGCGTCGCTGGTCCCGCGGGCCTCCTCCGGCGCCCGCCGGCTTGCCTGCGTCCCGGCGGTCGGCGGCCTGCTCGCCCTGCGCCGCCTCCACTCCGACGTGCGACACCCCGCCCCCGGCGCCCAGGAAGGCTGACCCGATGGACATGTACGGCGACCTGCCCTTTCCCCGAACCGAGCCGGCGTTGAAGGCGATGCGCTTCGCCAGGGACATCGAAGAGCCGGCGATCTTCAACCACAGCATGCGCACCTACCTCTACGGGCGCTTCCTCGGCGAACAGCAGGGTCTGCGACCCGGCCATGACTACGACGACGAACTGCTGTTTTTGGGGTGTGTCCTGCACGACGTGGGACTCAGCGACGAGGGCAACGGCGACCAGCGTTTCGACGTCGACGGCGCCGACGTGGCCGCGCGCTTCCTCACCGAGCAGGGAGTCGCGCCTGACAAGGTCGAGATCGTCTGGGACGCGGTAGCCCTCCACCTGTTCTTCGAGGTCGCCCACCGCAAGCGGCCCGAGATCGCGCTCGTGACGGCCGGCGCCGGATACGACCTCACCCCCGCGGCGGCGCACCCCCTCCCCGCGGGCTACGCCGATCGCATCCACGCCGTGCTGCCCCGCCTGCACGCCGCTGCCGCGCTGCGCGACGCGATCGTCGGCCAGGCGCTCGACAAGCCGCACAAGGCTCCGCCGTACAGCATGATGGGTGAGCTCGTCCGCCAGAAGACGCGGGGGAGCTGGCCCACCTGGGACCAGCTCATGTCCCAGAGCCCCGGCTGGAACGACTTCGACGGCCTCGGCGGCGACTGACGCCCCTGGTGCGCGAAGACGGCGGGCGTGGGCGCGGGAGGCGGCGTACCGTTCGGCTATGACGATCCCGCTCCGTCCTCTGCCGCCGGACCGCCGTCCGGCCGGCACCGGACGCGAGATCGGCGCCGGCCATGGACCTGAGGAGCCGGCCGCCCGCGCCTCTCGCTCCTCGCGCACGGGGAGCGGCGCATGACCGGCTTCGGCCCGCGCGCGGTCCTCGTGCCCGATCTGGGCGAGGACCTGGCCCGCGCGATCGGCGAGCTGGAGGAGCTCCTGCTGAACCTGCGGGCCGCCGAGGACGGCGGGGCGGTGCTGCCGAGCCCGCTGGCGCACGGGGCAGCACTGGCGGCGCTGCGGAGGTTGTGGCGGGCGGTGGCGCCCACCCAAGGGCGGCGCGCGGTCCGGGCCCGGCTCGGGGGACGGCTGTACGCCCCCGGCGGCCGGATCGAGCACGTCCCACTCCGCCTGGTCGACATCGACCCCGTCGACGTGGCGACGTTGTCGGCGGCCGCCGCCGCGCTCGGCACCTGCGCCCGCGGCGATCGCCCTGGGGACGGCACGCCAGGCCACACCAGCGAGCCCGGCAGCGACACGGTACGGGACGTCCTCGACGCGGCCCGGAAGGAACTGTCCGGCGCGGAACTCGTCGTCGTGGCCGCCGGTGTCAGCGGCCTGCTGGATCTGGCGGACACGGCGGAGTCCATCGTGCTGCGCGAGCGCCTGGCCGCCGCGGGGCCCGGCGCCGACGTCGTCCTCACCCCGGCGCAGGAAGCCGCCTACCGGGCGACGGCCGACCGGCTCGACGCCATGTGGCCCCGTCCCGGCCGCCGATGAGCCGAGGGGCTGACTGACGAGGGGATGGCTAGAGCCCGGCCGCGACCGCCACGCCCAGACCCAGCAGTGCGCAGCCGGTGGCGATCCGCAGGCCCCGGTGGACGGCCGGGCTGGACACCAGGGCCCGTCCGCGGTCGACCGTCCAGGTGAACAGCAGGTACCAGCAGCCGGTGACGGCCGCCCACAGCGCCCCCAGGGCGAGGCTCGACAGCAGCACCGGGCCGTGCGGGGTCAGGAACTGGGGGAGCAGCGAGATCGCGAACACGCCTGCCTTGGGATTGGCGAGGTTGGTCGCCAGGCCGGCGGCATAGGCGCGCCGGTAGCCGGAGGCGGCCGGTCCGCCGTGGGCGGCGGGCGTGGCGGTCCTGCGAGCCGACAGCAGGGTGCTCACCCCGAGCCCGAACAGCAGCATTCCGCCTGCGACGCGGATCAGCGCGTACGCCGCGGGGTTCGACAGCAGGACGGCCGACAGCCCCGCGGCGGCGGCGCTGGTCCAGGCGAGCAGGCCGGTGCAGGTTCCGGCGATGCCTGCCCAGGCGACCCGCCGGCCGCCCTGCAGGGTCTGCCGCAGCACGAGCGCCTGTCCCGCGCCCGGCAGCATCGCCAGCAGCCACGTGGTGACGACGAAGACGGGTAGCTGGGTGGGCATGCGGAACCTCATGTCAGGCGCTCGTGGGTGGGGCTCCCAGTCTCGCGGCGGCCCGCCCTCAACAGAAGCGAATGATCATCAAGGCTCTTATAAGATTTTTTGATGCTCCCCGATCCCGCGCAACTGCAGCTGCTCGCCCTGATCGAGCGGCACGGCTCCCTCTCGGCCGCCGCGCAGGCTCTCGGGGTGACCCCGCGGCGGTGACTCGCTGCGGCTGCGCATCGGCGCGTTCCAGGCCGCCGCCCTGCACGGCCGGCGACACGGACGCTGAAGGACACCGACCCGGCCGGCGCCGGGGCGTCACGGCCCTCACGAAGCCGCGCGGGCGGCCGCGGCGGGCGGGATGTTGTGCGAGCGCCCGAGGATGTTGTCCGGGTCCCAGGCCCGCTTCACCTCGGCCAGTCGCGCGTGGTCGGCGGGAGTGTAGGCGGCCGCGGTCCGGCCCGGGTCGGTGAGGAAGTTCAGGAACGACCCGCCGGTGACGTGCGGGCCCAGCCAGCCGGTCACCTCGCGCATCCGCTCGTCCACCTCGGCGGCGTCGCGGGAGCCGTCCAGGACGGCCGTCGTGATCACCGAGAACGGCACGTCGCGGTGACCGACCGGGCCGGCCCCCTCGGCGGGCCGCGCCATGGCCCCGCCCCAGTGGCGCAGCTCGATCGCGCTCACCGGCTGCTCCGCGCCCTTGACGATCGCCTCGATCGCGTCGTCCGGCACCTCGCGCAGCAGGTCGAGGTGCTGGCGCACGGCCATCGGCGGGGGAGGGGGACCGCCGAACGCGGTCGCCGCCTCCGCGAAGCTCATCGCCGCGAACCCGCCGGCCAGCGCCGGGCCCGCCGCGTCGACCAGCGGGGCCAGGCAGCGCTCGGCCGCCTCGGCACCGCCCGTGTAGAAGGCCCGTACGGCCAGCGCCCACCCGCCCGTGTCCGGCATCCGCATGAGGATGATCGAGGTGTTCGACTCGTCGGGCTCGTCCGGCGCCCACTCCCGGTAGCGGGCCAGCATGTCGGCCGCCCGCTCGGCGGGGAAGAGGGTCATGCCCGCGTAGACGTCGGTGACCGGGTGCAGCGCGAACTCCAGCGACGTCACGACCGCGACGTTGCCGCCGCCGCCGCGCAGCGCCCAGAACAGGTCGGGATGCTCCTCGGCGCTGACCGTGAGGCGCCTGCCGCCGGCCGTCACGACCTCGGCGCCCAGCAGGTTGTCGGCGGCGTAGCCGTACCGGCGCGACAGCCAGCCGGTGCCGCCGCCCAGCGTGTAGCCGGCCACGCCGATCGCGGGCGTGCCGGACACGGGCGCCAGCCCGTACGGCGCGGCGGCGGCGATGACGTCGGACCACACCGCTCCTGCGCCGGCGCGCGCGGTGCGCCGTTCGGGATCGACGCGCACCTCGGCCATGCGGGAGGTCTTCAGCACGATGCCGCCGTCGGCCGGCACGAGGGTGCCGTGCCCGGTCGACTGCACGGCGAAGGGCACGCCGTGTTCGCGGGCGACGGCGATCGCGGCCCGGATGTCGCCCGGGCCCTCGGCTTCCACGACGGCGGCGGGCCGGGGGTCGATAGTGCGGTTCCACGCCTGCCGTTCGGTGTCGTAGCGCTCGTGGCCGGGGGTGAGGACAGCGCCTTTGACGAGGGCGCGCAGTGTGTCTTCCATGCCGTGATCGTCGCGGTGCCGGCCGCCTCCGGTCGTCGTACGAGGGAAGACTCCTTCGGCTACGACGCAGGAAGTACGGCCGTACGGCCCACGGCGGCCGGCAAAATCGGTTGTCCGCCGGTGCGGCCGTCTGTTGTACTCCCGGGCAGCGAGTCGTCGAGAAAGGGAGCGCAGCGATGCGGAGAGCGTTCATGTCCACCCAGCCGCGAACCTTCCCCGACCCCAAGGACATGACGCTTCGTGCACGCCTTGACCCCACCGACGGCGGCCTGTGTAGCCGCCGGTAGACCCGCGCCGGGCGGTGACGCCGCCCGATGACGACACCCATCACCGGCGTCCTGCGCGAGCTGCGGCCCGGACGCCGTTCCGCCGTGGCGCTCGCCGCCGCCATCAGCGCCGCCACGCTCCTGCCGCTGTCGGCGCCCCAGCTCACCCGCCGCTTCGTCGACGACGCCGTCGCCGGAGCCGGCACCCGCCACCTGGTCCTGCTCGCCCTGGCCTTCCTCGCGGTCGCCGTGGCCGCGCAGGCCGCGCGCGTGGTCACCGCCTGGCTCGCCGGCCGGCTCGCCTGGGACGGCACGAACCGGCTCAGGGAGCGGCTGGCCCAGCACGCCCTCGGCCTCGACATGGCCTTCCACGGCCGGCACACGCCCGGCGAGATGATCGAGCGGGTGGACGGCGACGTCGTGGCCGTCGCCCGATTCGTCGTCGCGTTCCTGATGGACGTCGTGGCGAGCCTGCTGCTGCTCGGCGGCGTGCTGGTCGTCGTGTTCGCCGTCGATCCCCTCATCGGCGGCGCGCTGCTGGCCTACTGCCTGCTCGCCGGCTTCGGGATGGCCCGCGCGCAGCGGCTGGCCGTACCGACGGCCGCCCGGTCGCGGGCGGCGAGCGCCATGCTCTTCGGCCACCTCGAGGAATGGCTGGCCGGCGCGGAGGACATCCGCGCCAACGGCGCTGGCGAGCACACCGTCTACCGCTTCCACCAGGTCGCCTCCTCCTGGTACCGGGAGGAGTTGCGGGCCTCGCGGATCGGCAGCGTCCTGCTGGCTTCGACCGGCGTGGCGTTCGCGGCCGGCACCGCGATCATCCTCGCCCTCGCCGCGTGGGCGCAGCAGGCGGGCACGCTCACCGTCGGCACCGCCGTCCTGCTGTTCCAGTACACGCTGATGGTCCGCGCGCCCTTCGAGCGGCTGATCGAGCAGCTGCGGCAGTACCAGTCGGCGCTGGCCGGGTTCGCCAGGGTCGGCGACCTGCTGGCGCGGCGGCGGGCGCTGCCCGACCCCGTGGACCCGCGTCCGCTGCCTGCCGCGGGACCGCTCGGCCTGGAGCTCGACGGCGTGGGGTTCGCCTACGGCGACGACGAGCAGGTGCTGTCGGGCATCACCCTGACGCTGGCGCCGGGCGAGACGCTCGGCCTGGTCGGCAGGACCGGCAGCGGCAAGACGACCATCGCCAGGCTCCTGCTGCGCCTGTACGACCCGACCGAGGGCGCGGTCCTGGTCGGCGGGCTGGACCTGCGCGCGGCCGATCCCGCCTCGGTGCGGCGGCGGGTGTGCGCGGTCACGCAGGACGTGCAGCTGTTCGCCGCCGGCGTCCGCGACAACCTGACGCTGTTCCGGCCGCACGCGGACGATGACCGGCTGCGGGCCGTCCTGGACGAGGTGGGTCTCGGCCCGTGGCTGGCCGGGCTGCCCGACGGGCTCGACACCGAGCTGCGCGGCGTCTCGGCCGGTGAGGCGCAGCTGCTCGCTTTGGCGCGGGCGTTCCTCGCCGACCCGGGACTCGTCATCCTCGACGAGGCCTCGAGCAGGCTCGATCCGGTCACCGAGCGGCGCGTCGAGCGGAGCATCGACCGGCTGCTGGCCGGCCGGACGGGGGTGCTCATCGCGCACCGGCTGTCGTCGCTGTCACGGGTCGACAAGATCGCGGTCGTCGCCGAGGGCAGGATCGTCGAGTACGGCCGGCGCGCCGACCTCGCCGCCGACCCTGGCAGCCGGTTCGGGCGGCTGCTGGATGTGGCGGGGGTGCGCCGATGAGGGCCGCCCTGCTGGTCGCCGTCCGGCTGACCGGTTTCGACCTGCGCCGGTACCTGATCGGCGCGCTGCTGTGGCTGCCGGTCAGCGTCATCCCGCTGGCCGGCGGGCTGCTGCTGCGGGCGCTGTTCGACCACATCAGCGGGCAGCGCGCCGCCGCACTGGAGGTGTCGCTGTGGCTGTGCGCGGCGTTCGTGGGGGTCGAGCTGGTTCGCGGCGCCGTCCTGGTCGTCGCCTTCACCTACGGGGTCTACTGGTGGGACGCCGCCGCGACGCTGCTGCGCGCCAACGTGCTGCGGTCGGTCATGACCGCGCGCGGGCCCGCGGCGGCCAGGCTGCCGCACGCGCCGGGTGAGTCGGTGGGCCGGCTGCGCGACGACGTGAGCGACCTCGTCGAGCTCGCCGACGAGTCGGTGCCGCTCGCGGGGGCGCTCCTCTTCGGCGGCGCCGCGGTCGCGATCATGGTGTCGATCGACCCCCTGATCACCCTCGTGCTGGTCCTGCCGATGATCGGGATCGGGGTGCTGAGCCGGCTGATGAACGAGGTCGTCAGGCGGCTGCACCAGCGTGCCCGCACGCTCGGCGCGGCCGTGACCGCCTACGTCGGCGAGATGTTCGGCGCCGTTCTGGCGATCAAGACCGCGGGGGCCGAGGAGGCGGTGCTGGAGCGCTTGCGCCTGCACAACAGCAGGCGGCGCGCCGCCGCGGTCAAGGACGGCATGGCCACTGACCTGCTCGGCGCCGCGACGGCCGCGAGCGTCGAGGTCAGCATCGGCCTGGTCCTGCTGCTGTCAGCGGCGGCGATGCGCCGTGGCGAGTTCACGGTGGGCGACCTGGCGCTGTTCACCAGCTACGTCGGCTGGCTGGCGGCCCTGCCGCGCACCGTCGGCGGGATCCTCTACCGGCTGCCACAGGCCGCGGTCGCCACCGAGCGGCTCACCGGGCTGATGGCCGGCCACGAGGACGCCGCGGACCTGTCGAGGAGCAGCGGCGTGTGGTTCCACCGCGAGCCGCCGCCCGCCGGCCCGGTGCCCGATCGCGCCGACCCGCTGGAGGTGGTCGAGATCCGCGGGCTGAGCGTGCGCCACGCCGGCGGCGGCCACGGCGTGCGGGAGGTCGACCTGACGGTCAGGCGGGGGTCGTTCACGGTCGTCACCGGCGCCGTCGGGTCGGGCAAGACGACGCTGGTGCGTGCCCTGCTCGGCCTGGTGCCGCTCACCGGTGGCACCATCGCCTGGAACGGCGTGCGCGTCGAGGACCCCGGCACGTTCATGGTGCCGCCCAGGGCGGCCTACGTGAGCCAGGTCCCGCGGCTGTTCTCGGCCTCGCTGCGCGAGAACCTGCTGCTCGGCCGGCCCGACGACCATCTGGCCGGCGCGCTGAGGCTGGCCGCCTTCGACGAGGACCTGGCCGGGATGCCGGACGGCGCGGCCACGGTGGTCGGGCCGCGCGGGGTGCGGCTGTCCGGCGGTCAGGTGCAGCGGGCGACGGCGGCCCGCGCGCTGGTGCGGGCACCGGAGTTGCTGGTCGTCGACGATCTGTCGTCCGCGCTGGACGTCGAGACCGAGCTGCTGCTGTGGGACCGGATCGCCGCGGCCGGAGACGGCGGCGGCCCCGCGACGCTCGTAGTGGTGTCGCACCGGAAGGCGGCTCTGGAGCGGGCCGATCAGATCATCGTCCTGGACCGCGGGCGCGTCGCCGGCCGCGGCCGGCTGTCCGAGCTGCTGGACGGCTGCGCGGAAATGCGGCGGCTGTGGAGCGAGGAACTTTTCTCCGAGGCCGAAGAGGATCCGCATTATCCCGCTGGCCGGAGAAGCCGCTGACAAGGAAAAGTCGATATCAATTCCCTCTTCTGTTATCTCGCTGATTTAGCGGAGTTTCGGCTCCCCTCGAGGGAGCCGGACTACCGTGCAGAAAGGGACCGAAACCAGAGGATCCCGGCAAGGATGACGGCGCCTTGACACCGGGCCGTTCAGCGATTCCGGTGCCGCCGCCTCACCCGCCCGACAAGAAGACGATCTTGCTATTGCCGCCTTTCCCATCTTCAGGCAGGGGAGGCGAATTCCGCTCACTTCCCCGCCAGAGGGCCCACCGGTATGGGTGTGACCGAATCCTCGATTTGGTCCCAGGACGTAAAGAGCGGCCCATATCACCTGAACGCCGATACGAGAAGGCCCCAAGTGTACGAGTTGCCGGCTGGGCATCGGATCGCGGGCCGCGATAAGCGCCGTTGACGCCTCCCGTTAGGAGTCGATATAAGAGGTTCTGACCGCGAATGCGGCAAAACCGGGGCACGACGTACTTTTTTGTACGGGATTCAATTTCCAGTGTTTTCGCAGCTCTGCCGAGGAGCGCTCGCACCATGGCGACGAAGCAATCCCCTCCTGCGCGACCGACACCCTGGCCACCCAGTCCCGTCCTCACCGTCGCACGCGACACCCGACGCGGCGGGGGAGGTGCGCAGCGATCAGCGGCCAGCTGACCGTGGCTCCGCGCGGCCCCCTCCAGGCCACCGCGCGCCGCGCCCGCACGTTGTTCTGCCTCCCCTTCGCCGGCGGCGGCGCCAGCGCCTTCTCCTCCCTGCAGCGGGCCCTCACCGGCCTCCAGGTGGTGGCGCTCCAGCTGCCCGGCAGGGAGAACCGGCTCGCCGAGCCGCCCGCCTTCACCGTCGAGGAGGTCGCCGACCAGATAGCCCCGGCCACCACCTCCCCCTACGCCCTGTACGGGCACAGCATGGGCGCGCGGCTGGCCTTCGAGGTGGTCAGGGAGCTGCGCCGCCGCGGCCTGCCCCCGCCCGCGCGCCTGTACGTGGGCGCCGCCCACCCGCCCCACCTCAGGGTGCCGCTGGCGGCCACCGCCGACCTGCCCGACGAGGCGTTCATCGACCAGCTCGTACGGCGCGCCGGCGCGCTGCCCGAGCTGAGGGACGAGCCCGAGCTGCGCGAGCTGATGCTGCCTCTGCTGCGATCCGACATGGCCTGGATCAAGCGCTACCGGTACACCCCCGAACCTCCGCTGGACACCCCCGTCGTGGCCGTGGCCGGTCTGCACGACGGCGAGGTGGCCCCGCCCGACATGCTGGGCTGGGCCCGGCACACCGCCGCCGGCTTCGGGCTGCGCACCGTGCGCGCCGGCCACCTGTTCGTCAAGGACGCGCCCGAGGAGCTGGCCCACCTGATCACCGCCGACCAGGCGGAACAGGTCGACGGACCGGAGGCGGACGAGGTCCACCTCTGGCTGGCCGACCGCCCGGCCGACGCGAAGGAGGTGCTGAGCCGCTACGGCGGCACCCCTGTGGCCGGCATCGCCGAAACCGGCGGGCTGACCCTGATCGCCGTCACCCGCGACCACCGGGCGGGCGTGGCCCTGCGGCTGACCACCGCGGCCGAGCCCGTCGAACTGTCCGAGCTCGACCCTGGCGAGCGCGAGCAGATCGAGGACGCGGCGGAGGAGGACCGGCACTGGCTCGCCCAGCGCGCCGTCACGGCCAGGCGGGCGCTCGTCGCGGGCGCGGGCCGCGGCGCGCCGGGCCCCTTCGCCGACCTCGGCGATGGCGGCCCGTGGCAGGTCGACGGCTGGCACGTGCTCCACCTGCCCCTGCACACCCCGCGCGGCCAGGCGCAGGCGGCGGTCGCCGTGCCGTACGGGCCGGCCAGACCGGCGCTGTTCACGCTGGAGGGCCGGACCGGATGACCGACGTGAAGCCGGGCCCGCTCCTGCACGAGCTGGTCACCGCCCAGGCCGACCGCACGCCCGACGCCGTCGCCGTCCGCCAGTGGGACCGGCGCCTGACCTACCGCGAGCTCACCCGCGCCGCCAACGCGCTGGCGCACCGCCTGCGCGGGCACGGGGTGGGCCCCGAGACGCGCGTCGGCGTCTGCGCCAGGCGCACCCCCGACCTGCTGGTTTCGGTGCTGGGCGTCCTGCTGTCCGGCGGCGCCTACGTGCCGCTGGACCCCTCCCACCCCCGCGAACGGCTGCTGACGATCGTCGAGGACGCCGCCATCGACCTCGTCGTCGCCGACCCCGCCGGCGACCGGACGCTGGCGGACGCCCCCGTCGTGCTCCTGCCGCCGGACGCCGGCGCGGCGCCCGAGCCGCCCGCGCGGCGCACCCACCCGGCCGGCGCGGCCTACGTCCTGTACACCTCGGGCTCGACGGGACGGCCCAAGGGCGTCGTGGTGAGCCACGACGCGGTGGTCGCCTTCGTCACGATGGCGGGCGGGCGGTTCGAGCTGGGCGAGGGCTGCCGCTCGATCGGCTTCGCCGCGCTCGGGTTCGACGTGTCGGTGCTCGACATCTTCGCCCCGCTGGCCAGGGGCGGATCGGTCATGCTCGTGCCCGACGAGGACAGGGTCGACCCGGCCAGGCTCCAGCGCTTCCTCGAAGGCCACGAGGTCACCTGGGGCACCATCCCGCCCGCCCTGCTGCCGCTGCTGGACCCCGACCGGCTGCCCTCGCTCGCCGACCTGCTCACCGCGGGCGAGCCCGCCGGGCCCGAGCAGGTCGCGCGCTGGGCCAGGCCGGGCGGGCGGCGCTTCCACAACTGGTACGGCCCGACCGAGACCACGGTGTGCGTCGTCGGCACCGAGCTCAAGGGCGCATGGGACCGGCCGTTGCCGATCGGCCACGCCCTGCCGGGCTGCACCGCGCACGTCCTGGACGACCAGCTCGACCCCTGCCCTGCCGGCGTGCCGGGCGAGCTCTACATCGGCGGCCCGCAGCTGGCCCGCGGCTACCTCGACCGGCCCGGCCTGTCGGCCGAGCGGTTCGTCCCCGACCCCTACGGCCCGCCCGGCGCACGCATGTACCGGACCGGCGACAGGGTCGTGCTCGACGCCGACGGCCGGATCGGCTTCCTCGGCCGCCTGGACCGGCAGGTCAAGGTGCAGGGCCAGCGTGTCGAGATCGGCGAGATCGAGTCCGTGCTGCGCGCCCACGAGGGCGTCCGCCAGGCCGTCGTCGACCTGGACACCGGGGCCGGCGGGCTGAAGGAGCTGACCGCCTACCTGACTCCCGCGGACGCCCCCGACCTGGCCGGGCTGCGCGCCCACTGCCTGCGGACGCTGCCCGCCTACATGGTGCCCACCAGGGTGGTGCGCCTGCCGGTCCTGCCGATGACGGTCAGCGGCAAGGTGGACATGGCGGCACTGCGCGCCCACCGGCCGTCCTCGGCACCGGCGCGGGGCGGGCTGCCGCGAAGCGCCGAGGAGCGCGCCGTCGCCGCGGTGTGGGCCGGGACGTTCGAGAGCGCCGAGCCCCGGCTCGACGACGACTTCTTCGCGGCCGGCGGGCACTCCCTGCTGGCCATGCGCCTGACCGCGGGCCTGCGGGCCCGGCTGCGCAGGGAGATCGCCGTCGAGGACGTGCTGTCCGGCCGTACGGTGGGGGGCATCGCCGCGCGCGTGGCCGGCGCGCCGCCGCTGCACGAGGCGCCCGGGGTCGCGCCCGCCGCGCTGTCGGCGATCCAGCGGCGGATGTGGTTCGTCGAACGGCTCGCGCAGGGAACGCCCGTCCACAACATCGCGATGGCGCAGCGCCTGTCGGGCAGGCTCGACGTCGGCGCGCTGCGCGCCGCCCTGGCCGCCGTCGCCCGCCGCCACGAGGTGCTCAGGTGGCGCGTGCCGGAGTCCGGCGGTGTCCCTGCCGTCGCCGTCGACCCGCCCGGCGAGGTGCCGCTTCCCGTGGAAGAGGTCACCGGGGAGCAGGTGCGCGAGCGGTTGCAGGCCGCGGCGGCCGAGCCGTTCGACCTGGCCGAGGGCCCGCTGTGGCGGGCGCGCCTGCTGCGCCTGGGCGGCGACGAGCACGTCCTGGCCGTCACCGCGCACCACATCGTCTTCGACGGCTGGTCGCAGTCGGTGCTCTACGACGACATCGGCCGCGCCTACCGCGGCGAAGCGCTCGCCCCGCTGCCCGCGACGTTCGGCGGCTACGTCGCCTGGCTCGGCGGCAGGGAGGCCACGGCGGACCTCGACTGGTGGAGCGCCCACCTCGACGGCGCCCCGACCGTGCTCGACCTGCCGAGGGACCACCCGCGGCCGGCCGTGCAGACCTTCGAGGGCGCGAGCGCGAGCGCCGAGGCGGACCCGGCGGTCAGCGCCGCCGTCCGGGCGCTCGCGGCGCGTCTGGGGGCCACGCCGTACACGGTCATGCTGGCCGCCTTCGCCCAGGCGCTGCGCCGCCTGACCGGACAGCGGGACCTCGTCGTCGGCACCCCCGTCGCCGACCGGCGCGACCCGGCGCTGGAGCCGATGGCCGGATGCCTGGTGCAGATGCTGCCCGTGCGGATGCGCGTGGCCGACGGCGAGGCGTTCGCCGCGCACGTGACGCGCTGCCAGGCGACGCTGTCGGACGCGCTCGCCCACCTCGACGTGCGGCTCGAGCGGCTGGTCGACCGGCTGGGCCCCGGCCGTGACCTGTCGCGCAACCCGCTCATCCAGGTGCTGTTCAACATGTACGACTTCACCGAGCCCCGTCTGAGCCTGCCCGGGATCACCGCCACCCCGCTGCCTCCCGGACTGCCGGGGTCGCTGTTCGACCTCACCCTGTACGTCGGCGAGCGGCAGGGCCGCCACGTCCTGCAGGCCGTCTACAACCCGCGGCTGTTCCGGGCCGAGCGGGTCGAGGCGCTGCTGGCGGGCTATCTCAGGCTGCTCGGCGACCTGGTCGCCGCGCCCGACGAGCCGGTACGGCACGCCGCCCTGCGCCCCGCCACGATCGACCCGCCCGACGACGCCGCTGTCCTGCCCGGCGGGACCGCGGCGCCGCCCGCTGTCCTGCCCGGTGCCGCATCGCCGCCCGGCGGCGTTCCGGCGCCGCCCGGCGGCGTTCCGGCGCTGCCGGGGGGAACGGCGGCGCTGCCGGGGGGAACGGCGGCGCTGCCCGGCTGGAGCGGCTCCGGGATCGTGGAGCGCGTCCTGCGGCAGGCGGCCGCCCATCCGCGGCGGGTGGCCGTCAGCGGCGAAGGCGGCGAGCTGACCTACGCCGCGCTGGCCGCGACCGTGACGGCGACGGCGGCACGGGTCGCGGCGGCGGTGCGGCCGGGGGAGGCGGTCGCCGTTCTGGCCGCCCGGCGAACCGAGCTGCCCGCCCTGCTGCTGGGCGTCCTGGCGGCGGGGGCGCGCTGGGCCGTCCTCGACTCCGCGCTGCCGCCCGCCAGGCTGGAGGCGCAGGCCAGGGCGGCCGGCGCGCACGCCATGATCGCCTGCGAGGGTGTGGCGGTCCCCCCCGAGCTGGACCGGCTGCCCCTCCTCAGCCAGCCGGCCGCCCCCGGCGCGCGCCCCGGGGACGAGCTCCCCGTCGTGCCTTTGGAGCGGCGAGGGTATCTGTCCTTCACCTCCGGCACCACCGGAGCGCCCAAACCGGTCCGCACCGGCGAGCGGCCGCTGGCCCGCTTCCTCGCCTGGTACCCCGCCGCCTTCGAGCTCACGGCCGGCGACACCTTCGCCCTGCTGGCGGGCCTCGCGCACGACCCGCTGCTGCGTGACGCGTTCACCCCGCTCGTGCTCGGCGCCCGCCTGTGCGTGCCCCACCAGGACCACGTCCGCGACCCCGCCAGGCTGTCGGCGTGGCTGCGGGACCAGGCCGTCACCGTCGCCCACCTCACCCCGCAGCTGGCCACCCTCGTCGCCGCGGCGGGCACGCCACTGCCGGACCTGCGGCTGGCGGTGTTCGGCGGCGACCGGCTGACCCGGGCGGACGTGGCCAGGTTCGCGAAGGTCGCCCCGCGAGCCGGCATGGTCAACGCCTACGGCACGACCGAGACGCCGCAGATCCAGGCGATGCACCTCATCACCGGGATCACCGGGATCACCGGGGTCACCGGGACCGGGAACTCCGGGACTTCCGGGATCATCGGGCCGGGCGGCGACAGCGGCGACCCCGTGCCGGTCGGCCACGGCGTCGACGGCGCCGAACTGCTGGTGCTGGACGCCGGTGGCGCGCCCGCCGCGGCAGGGGAGCTGGGCGAGGTGGTGGTCAGGAGCCGCCGCCTGGCCGACGGCTACCTCGACGAGGACCTCACCAAGGAGCGCTTCACCGTCGAGGCCGACGGCGTGACCGGCCGCTACCGCACGGGCGACCTCGGCAGGTACGACCCCGACGGCGGCGTGGTGGTGGCCGGCCGGGAGGACGGCCAGGTCAAGATCCGCGGCTACCGGGTCGAGCTGGGCGAGATCGAGCACGCGCTGCTGGCCCACCCCGGCGTGCGGGCCGCCGTCGCCGTGGCCGTCGACCAGCCGGGCGGCCAGGTCATGCGCGCCTACGCCGTACCGGCGAGCGCGGCGACACAGGCCGGCGAGCTGCAGCGGCACCTGCGCGCCTGCCTGCCCGACCACGCGGTGCCCGCCGACCTGGTCCTGCTGCCCGCGCTGCCCTTGACCCCCAACGGCAAGGTGGACAGGTCCGCGCTGCCCGCGCCGGCGCCCAGGCCCGCCCCCCGGCGCGGCGAGGAGCCCGCCACCGGCACCGAACGGCTCATCGCCGGCGTCTGGCGCGAGATCCTCGGCAGGCCGAGGATCTCGGCCGGCGAGAACTTCTTCGAGATCGGCGGGCACTCGCTCGCCACCGCACAGGTCCAGGCCCGTCTCACCGCCGCGCTCGGCAGGGACGTGCCGATCGTCGACCTCTTCCGCTTCCCGACCGTCCGCGCGCTGGCCGCCCACCTCGACGGCGAGCGCCGCACGGCCGGACCGGAGCGCGCCGCCCGACGCATCGCGGCGCGCCAGGCACGACCGTCATCTCGCAGGCCCTACCAGGCCAGACAGGAGAACAAGGAATGACCGGTCCGGCGAACCACGTACCCGAGCAGGCCGTCGAGCCCATCGCGGTCATCGGCCTGGCCTGCCGAGTGCCAGGCGCCGCGGATGTGCCCGCGTTCTGGCGCAACCTGGTCGACGGGGTGGAGTCCGTCAAGTTCTACACGCGCGAGGAGCAGGAGGCGCTCGGCGTCCCCGACTACATGCTCGACGATCCGACCTTCGTGCGGGCGGCCTCGGTGGCCGAGGACTACGGCGGGCTCGACGCGGCCTTGTTCGGGATGTCTCCCAGGGAGGCCGAGCTGCGTGACCCGCAGCAGCGGATGTTCCTCGAGCTGTCCAACACCGCTCTGGAGGACGCCGGCTATGACCCGTCCCGCTACCACGGGGAGGTAGGGGTCTACGGAACCATCGGGTCGGACGAATACCAATGGCTGTACATCCGCCCCAACCGCAAGGTGTTCGCCTCCGTCGGCAACCTCGCCGTCTTCACCGGGAACCACCCCGACTACCTGGCGACGCTCGTCTCCTACAAGCTCGACCTGCGCGGGCCCAGCGTCACGATGCACACCGCCTGCTCCTCCTCGCTGGTGGCCGTCCACGTCGCCTGCGAGGCGCTGCGCGCCGGCGAGTGCGACATGGCGCTGACCGGCGGCGTCTCCCTGGAACTGCCCGCCGAGTGGGGCTACCAGTACCACCAGGACGGCATCTACGCCGGCGACGGGCACTGCCGCACCTTCGACGCCGCCGCGCAAGGCACCATCTGGGGCGGCGGCGGTGGCGTCGCCGTCCTCAAGCGGCTGTCGGACGCCATCGCCGACGGCGACCACATCCGCGCCGTCGTCGTCGGCAACGCCATCAACAACGACGGCGCCACCAAGGTCGGCTTCTCGGCCCCCAGCGCCGAGGGCCAGGCCGCCGCCGTCTCGCTGGCGCTGGGCGTCGCCCAGGTCGACCCGCGCACCGTCACCTACGTCGAGGCCCACGGCACCGGCACCGCCCTCGGCGACCCGATCGAGGTGGCCGCCCTGTCGAGCGTCTTCAGCCGGGACACCGACGAGGCCGGCTGGTGCGGCATCGGCTCGGTGAAGACCAACATCGGCCACCTCGGCCCGGCCGCGGGCATCGCCGGCTTCATCAAGGCCGTGCTGGCCGTCGAGAACGGCATGATCCCGCCGAACCTCCACTTCGAGAAGCCCAACCCGCGCATCGACTTCGGCACCAACCCCTTCTACGTCGCCTCGCAGCTGGCCAAGTGGGAGACCGACGGCTTCCCCCGCCGCGCGGGCGTCAGCTCCTTCGGCATCGGCGGCACCAACGCCCACATCGTCATGGAGCAGGCGCCGCCCGCCGCCGTGCCCACCACCCAGCCGCGCCCCGCCCACCTGCTGCAGCTGTCGGCCCGCACGCCCACCGCGCTGGAGGCCGCCGTGCGCCGGCTGGCCGACCGGCTGGACGGCGCCGAGATCGACCTGGCCGACGTGGCCTTCACCCTGCGCAAGGGCCGGCGCGAGATGACCCACCGCGCCGCCGTGGTCGCCGCCGACGCCGCCGACGCCGTCGCCGCGCTGCGTGACGCGCGCCGCCTGGTCAAGGGCAAGGCGGGCAAGCCGCGCGTGGCCTGGCTGTTCTCCGGGCAAGGCGCGCAGTACGCCGGCATGGGCGCCCAGCTGTACCGCACCGAGCCGGTCTTCGCCGCGGCCGTCGACGAGTGCGCCGAACTCCTGCACGAGGACCTCGGCCGCGACATCAGGACCCTGATGTTCCCCGCCGACGACGAGCGCGAGCAGGCCGAGGAGCAGCTGCGCCGCACCGCGCTCACCCAGCCCGCGCTGTTCACCCTCGAATGGGCGCTGGCACAGCTGTGGCGCTCGTGGGGCGTGGAGCCGGCCGCCATGATCGGCCACAGCATCGGCGAGTACGTCGCCGCCACCTGCGCAGGCGTCTTCGACCTGCCTGACGCGCTGCGCCTGGTGGCCGCCAGGGGCAGGCTCATGCAGAGCATGCCGGAGGGCTCGATGCTCGCCGTGCGCCTGGACGAGGACGAGGTGCGCCGGCAGCTGCCCGACGGCCTGTCGATCGCCACCGTCAACGGCCCCGGCACCTGCGTCGTGGCCGGGCCGACCAGCCTGGTCGAGGAGTTCGCCGCCCACCTGGAGGAGGCCGGCGTCGGGCACACCCGGCTGCGCACCTCGCACGCCTTCCACTCCCCGATGATGGACCCCGTCCTCGGCGACTTCCACGACATCGTCGCCCAGGCCGAACGGCACGCGCCGAGCATGCCGTTCCTGTCCAACGTCACCGGCACCTGGATCACCGCGCAAGACGCCGTCGACCCCGCCTACTGGACCCGCCACCTGCGCGAGGCCGTCAGGTTCGGCGACTGCGTGGCGACCCTGGCCGCCGAAGGGGAGTGGCGCCTGCTGGAATGCGGCCCCGGCCGCCAGCTCGTCGGACTGGCCCGCACCCAGCTGCCGCGCACCGGGCCGGCGCCGCTGGCCAGCCTGCCCGGCCCCGCCGACCCCAAGCAGGACCTCGAGGTGCTCTACGCCGCGGCGGGCGAGCTGTGGACCTGCGGCGTCCCCCTCGACGCCGACGCCTTCGGCGACCCGGCCCGCCGGGTCCCGCTGCCCGCCTACCCCTACGAGCGCACCCACCACTGGGTCCAGACGCCCATCGACTCCCAGCTGATCTACCCGCTGCCGCCGCGGGCGGGCGCGCTCCCACCGGAGGAGTGGTACTCCGTCCCCACCTGGCGGCAGACCCCCCTGGCCGTCACCGCGAGCCCGGCCACCTGGACCGGCCGCCAGGTCGTGTTCGCCGGCGAGGCCGCCGCGCCGCTGGTGGCGGCGCTGCGGACGGCAGGCGCCGACGTCGTGCCGGTCGTTCCCGGCCAGGCCTACGGCGTGGCTGCCGACGGCACCGTCTCCCTCAGGCCGGGCCACCGCGAAGACTACGAGACGCTGCTGGCCGACGTCGGCGTCCCGGCGCGGGTCATCCACGCCTGGGCACTCGACGGCGCGCCGGCCACCGGCGTCCAGGACACCCTCGACGCCCAGGAGGTGGGCTTCCACAGCCTGCTCGGCCTCGTTCAGGCCCTGGCCCAGGCCGAGCGCGAGCACGACGTCCACCTCGACGTCGTCACCGCCGCGACCCAGGGCGTCACCGGCCCCGACCTGACCAGACCCGAGCACGCCACGGTGGCCGGCATCGCCAAGGTCGTCCCGCTCGAGGCCCGCTGGCTGTCGGTGCGCCACATCGACCTGGAGTCGCCGACCGGCGACCTGGCGGCCCTGCTGACCGAGCTGGCCGCCACGCCCGAGGAGCCGGAGGAGGGCGTGCCGCCGTCCCCCGTGGCCCTGCGGGCCGGCCGCCGCTGGGTGCGCGGCTACCAGCAGGTGCCGCTGACCGCCACGGACGAGCCGGCGAACCTGCGCGAGCAGGGCGTCTACGTCATCACCGGCGGCCTCGGCGGCATCGGCCTGACCCTGGCCGAGGACCTGGCCGCCCGCCTGCGTGCCAGGCTCGTCCTGCTCGGCAGGTCGGGGCTGCCCCCGCGCGAGCAGTGGGACGCCCTCGAACCGGCCGATGACCGCACGGGCCGCGCCGTCCGTGCCGTCCGCAGGATGGAGGCAGCGGGAGCCGAGGTGCTCGTCCTGGCCGCCGACGTCACCGACCCCGACGCGCTCCGGCGGGTCAGGGCGGCCGCCGTCGACAGGTTCGACCGCGTCGACGGCCTCATCCACGCCGCGGGCCTGCCCGGCGGCGGCATGGCCGAGGTCAAGGAGCGCGCGGCGGCCGACCTCGTCATGGCGCCCAAACTGGCGGGCACGATCGCTCTCCGCGAGGCGTTCGGCGACCTCGACCTCGACTTCGTGCTGCTGTGCTCGTCGGTGACCGCCGTCGCCGGCGGCTTCGGCCAGGTCGACTACTGCGGCGCCAACTCCTTCATGGACGCCTACGCCCACACCTGGCCCGGCCGGGTGCTGTCGGTCAACTGGGGCGCCTGGCTGGAGGTCGGGATGGCGGCCGAGGTCGCCGCGCCCGTGGCCTTCCGCGCGCTGCAGCGCGGCGACCGGGTCTCCTCGCTCGCCCACCCCGTGCTCACCCACCGGCACGAGACCCCGGGCCGCACCCCCTGGTACAGCGGGACGGTCGCGCCCGAGACCCACTGGCTCCTGGCCGACCACCGCATCGGCGCGGTGCCCGTGATGCCGGGCACCGCCTACCTGGAGAGCGCCGCCGCCGCCTTCCGCGACAGCGTGCCCAGCCCCGGCCCCGGCTACCGGATGGAACTGCGCGACGTGGCCTTCGTCGCGCCGCTGCCGGTGGCCGACGGCGGCAGCGCCGAGCTGCGCGTGCTGCTGACCCCCAGCGGCGACGGCATGGAGTTCGAGGTCGTCAGCGTCGTCGGCGGCCGCTCCCACCAGCACGCCAGGGGCGCGGCGGCCTGGGTCCGCACCGACCAGGAGCACACCGACGACCTGGCCGACGTACGCGCCCGCTGCTCCCTGACCGGCACCGACGACGTCTCCAGCATCTTCACCTCCGCCTCCGGCCTGCTGTCGTTCGGCCCGCACTGGACCAGCCTGCGCTCGATCCACCTCGGGCAGAACGAGGCGCTGGCCCGGCTGGAGGCGGGCCCGCAGGTCGCGGCCGAGACCGGGACGTTCACCATCCACCCGGCGCTGCTCGACGAGTCCACCGCCTTCCTCGACCCTTCGGCCGAGCACCCGTACCTGCCGCTCGGCTACGGCAGGCTCGTGGTGCACGCCCCGATCCCACCGCGGGTGTGGAGCCACGCCGTCCGCCGCGACGGCGGCGGGGGCGAGATCGTCGCCGCCGACTACACCCTCTACGACGACGACGGCGGCAAGGTCCTGACGATCTCCGACTTCGTGCTGCGCAGGATCGACACGGCGGCCGTCACCCAGTCCGTCGACGACGGGGCCAAGGAGAGCGTCGAGGACCAGGCCGTGGACGAGGAGTCGGCCGCCGCCGGCATGGCCATGGACCTCGACGGCGCCAAGTCCGGCATCTCGCCGGCCGCCGGCGCCGACGCCTTCCGCCGGCTGCTGTCGGTCGGCCTGGGCACCCAGGTCGTGGTCAACGCCACCCCGCTGGAGGAGTTCGTCGCGGGCGTCCGCGACCTGACCCAGGACACCGTCGCCGAGGAGCTGGACGCGGCCGCGGCAGGGGAGGCCGCCACGGCCCTGGACGCCGACCACGTCGCGCCGCGCAACGAGCTGGAGAGCACGCTGGCCGGACTGTGGGGCGAGGTGCTCGGCGCCAAGCAGGTCAGCGTCGAGCAGGACTTCTTCGAGTTCGGCGGCAACTCACTCGTCGCCGTCCAGCTGATCGCCCTCATCAGGAAGAAGCTCGGCGTCAGGCTGCCCATGCGCAGCCTCTTCCAGGTCCCGACGGTGGCGGGCATGGCCGCGCTGGTGGAGGAACTGCGCGGCCGGCAACCGGACAAGCAGGTGGCCCTGACCAGGCTGCCCCGGCAGGAAAGGGCGTGACATGCGCGACGGCCAGTACAAAGTCGTGGTCAACGACGAGGAGCAGTACTCCCTCTGGTTCGCCGACCGGCCGCTGCCGGACGGCTGGCAGGAGGCGGGCTTCGCCGGCGACAAGCAGCAGTGCCTGGACCACATCGAACAGGTCTGGACCGACATGCGCCCGCGCAGCCTGCGTGAGGCCATGGAGGGGTAGGAGGAAGGACCGGTGAGCGGGCTCGTACGTCTTCCCCGCCTCCTACGCCCAGGAACGCCTGTGGTTCCTGTCCAGATTCGACCCCGGCCTGCCCGCGCACCACGTCAACATCGTGGTCGGCCTGCCCGAGGGCACCGGCCACGACCGGCTGGCCAGGGCCATGGCGGAGGTGGTCAGGCGGCCGCTGGCGGTCGGCGGCATCGGGGCGATCATCGGCGCGTGGCTGTCGGTCCGGCTGATGAACGGCATCGGTCCCGGGCCGACCATGCTGTGGTCCACGGTCGTCGGCAACAGCGCGCTGATCCTGGTGCCGCTGGCGGGCGGGCCGCTGTGGCTGGCGGTGGGCATGCTGGCGTTCGCGCAGCTGCTGGTGGGGTTGTGCGCTCAGGTGTTCATGGTCAACAACATCACCGTGCTGCAGACGGCGACGCCCAGGGAGCTGACCGGCAGGGTGATCGCCACGATCTGGGCCATGGGGTTGGTGCCGGCGCCGGTGGGCGCCCTGGTGGCGGGCCTGCTCGGCCAGGCGGTGGGGATGCGTCCGGTGGTGCTGGTGGCGGCGCTGATCGGGGCGCTGGTGCCGATGGCGGTGCTGGCGCTGTCGCCGATCCCGAAGATGCGCACGGTGCCCGAGGCCCCGGTGGCCGCCTGAGACGTCCTCGGACGTCCTCGGACGTCCCGGCGCCGTAAAGGCCGCCGAGCGCGCCGGGACGGCGGCGGCACCGGCGGCGGCACCGGCACCGCGCATGACGCCGGGCGATCGTCCGTGGCGGGCACGGTGAGCCCGACGTCGTCACCGCGCATGACGCCGGGCGATCGTCCGTGGCGGGCACGGTGAGCCCGACGTCGTCACCGCGCGCGCATGACGCCGGACTCAGCGCCGGGCCTCCCACAGCGCGCAACCGGTGTCCTCCTCGTCGGCCATCAGGAAGTGAAGGCTGCCGAGCACGGTCAGGGCGTACTCCGAGGGGCTGCCGGGCTCGGCCTGCAGCGTGATCAGCCGCTGGCCCGGGGCGCTGTCGACGGTGAACGACTCACCGGCGAGGACCAGGTCGCCGACGTCGTGACGGCAGACGAGCGTCATGCCGTGCCGTATCGGGGACAGGTCCTGGCGCGCCCACAGCCGGCGGAAGTCGGGGCTGCCGCGAGACAGTTCACGGACCAGATCGCTCAGGTGCGGGTCGTCGAGGTCGGCTCCCGCGTCGGCGCGCAGCTGGGCGACCATGACGCGGGCGCCCCGGTCCCGGTCGGCGTGGAAGTCGCGCGCGGCCGGGTTCAGGAAGACCATCCGCAGGAGGTTGTCCGCGTGTTCCTGGCCCTCGAAGAGGGCGGCGGCCAGCGGGTTGGCGGCCAGCACGTCCATCCGGCGGTTGACCACCAGGGCCGGGGTGTACGGCCAGCTCCGTATCAGCCGCAGCAGCTCTGGGCCGGCCCGTCCGGTGTCGCCGGGCCTTCTGTGCCGTCGCGGCCTGGGATGGGCGAGCTCGTGCAGGTGCGTCACGGCCTCGGGCGCGAGGTCCAGCGCCGCGCTCAGGGCGTCGATCACCTGGTCGGACGGGTGGCGCTCGCGTCCCTGTTCCAAACGGACGTAGTAGTCGGTGCTGACCCCGGCCAACATGGCCACCTCCTCCCGGCGCAGTCCCGGGGTCCGGCGAGGACCTGAGTCCAGCAGTCCTACCTGGGCCGGCGTGGTCGCCTCGCGTCGAGCGCGAAGGAACTCCCCCAAAAGGTTGTGACTGTCCATCTCATCACCAGATATTCGGGTTCATCGCACAACGGCAGAAACCAGGCGGCCGGATGCAGTATTCCGGATTTACGGTGATTTAACTTTTACCGATTCCGGCGGGAGGCGGGGCGTCGGGACACGGCGGCGATCGTCGCCGTATGCGCCGACCGCCGCGCACCCATGACGCTGCGCAAACGGTGAGCACCGCTCCCTGGGAGCGACACTCCTACCATGCTCGGCGAAACCGCCCTTAGCGTGAAATCCAGGCGTCGTGTCGGTGCCGTTCGCCGTACCGATTCGGCGCTTCGCCGGCCGGGCATCGCCCGGGACGCATCCGATCCGACTGGAGCTGAGCTCGATGATCAAGCTGAGGAACGTTCTGGCAGCTGGAACCGCGGCGGCGGTCGCTCTCATGGCGCCCGTGACCTTGTCGGCCGAGATCTTCGGCGCCGGCGCCGCGGCCGCGACGCACGTCAGCGCCTCCGGTATCGACGACCCCGGTATTGGCGACTCCGGCGGCACCAATCCCGGCGGCGGAGGCAGCAACAAGAACAATTAATGGAATTCCTAAAATTCGCAGAAATCCCCGGAAACTCCTGGAAAAGGAATGAGAAGGCGCCGGATATCATCTTTCCGGCGCCTTCTTTGGTCCGGTCACCGAATCGGCGGTCACGCCCACCGAGTGGTCCAAGGAGCCGCCAGCCGCCGGAATTCGTCACCCTCCGCATTCCCGATTCCCGCGACACCAGGCGGCAGGCCGTTCGGCTCAGTCGTTCGGCTCAGTCGTTGAGCTCGGCCAGCCAGGCCAGTTGCTCGAGGCGGTCGTCCGTGGTGGGCGCGTTGAGCCCGACGATGAGCCGGGTCGCACCCGCCTTGCGGTAGTCGGCCAGCAGCCGCCGGACCCGATCCGGCGTGCCGCACAGGGTCAGCGCGTCGATCAGGTCGTCGGGCAGTTCCTCCACGGCCTCACCCATGTCACCGTCGAGATAGGCGTCCTGCACCCGGGAGGCGGCCGCGCCGAAGCCGAGCCGGTGGGCCAGCCGGTTGTAGAAGTTGACGCCCTTGGTGCCCATGCCGCCCAGGTACAGCGCCACCATCGGCCGCACCATGTCGCGCGCGTAGTCGGGATCGTCGTCAACCATCGCCATGACCATCGGCGACACCTCGATCCCCGCGGCGTCGCGGCCGGCGCGCGCCGCCCCCGCCCGCAGGCGGTCGAGCGTCTCGGCGACGTGCTCGGGCGGGAAGTGGATGGGCAGCCAGCCGTCGGCGATCTCCCCCGCGAGCTCGACGGCCTTGGGCCCCATGGCCGCCAGGTGGATCGGCAGCGGCTGCCGGAGCGGGCCGGTCGTCATCGTCAGCGCCTTGCCGCGGCTGCCGGGCAGCGGCAGCACGATGGCCGGGCCCTCGTGCTCGACGGGCCGCTGGTCGAGCGCGGTCCGCACGACCGTCACGTAGTCGCGTAAGTGGGCCAGCGGCCGCTCGTAGCGCTGGCCGTGCCAGCCTTCGGCCACCTGCGGCCCTGAGGCGCCCAGGCCCAGCAGGAACCGGCCGCCCGAGACCCTGTCGATCGTGGCCGCGGCCATGGCGGTGGCGACCGCCGTCCGGCTGGACATCTGGATCACCCCGCTGCCCAGCGCGATGCGCTCGGTGCCGGCCGCCAGCCACGCCAGGGTGGTGGCGGGGTCGGCGCCGTAGCCCTCGGCGGCCCATGCGGAGTCGTAGCCGAGCCGTTCGGCCTCCCGTACCAGTGTGAGCTGCGTTCGCGGGTCGGCCGCCGCGGGGCCGAGGGTGCCGATGCTCAATCCGAGTCGCACAGCCGCCTCCTGTCGCCAGATGCAGTGATCACATCATGGTCGAGGAACGGCCCGCCGCACACCCCTGTGACGGAGCGGGCCCGGCCTCGTGGCGGGACGTCGGAACTTCTAGTGCCGGCGAAGGCACCATCGGCCGGTGGCCGGGAGCATGGCCATGAGCACGGCGGCGAGCGCGAACAAGCCCGTCAGCGGGGCGGCCACGAAGAGCGGCACGATCACGGAGACGGGCGTGTCCGTCGTCAGTTCCCCGCCCGTCAGAAAGAACTGCACGCCGGCGCTCATGCTGTGCACAGCCGCCACACCGCCGGCCGTCGCGATCATCCGGCGCCCTGCCACCCTGCCCTGGAACAGCAGCAGAGCGCCCATGACGAGTACGACCCCCTCCGCCACAGCCACCGCCAGATTCGCCGCCATCAGCAACCCGAACGGCTCGTCGGCGAAGCGCAGGAACATCTGGGCGGCCTTGAGGATCAGGATCAGGAGCCCGGGAAGGCACAGCAGTGCCAGGGTTGTCGCGGCGGTCGCGGTGCCGCCACCGGGCCCGGTCGCCGCCGCCGGACGGTCCGCGGGCTGCCAAGGATGAGGAGCGGGCGTCGCGCCTGAGCGGCTGTCCGCCGGCCGCGCCTCGGGAGCGGGGCGTCGCGGGTCCGCCTCGACGGCGACGCGGCCCGCTCGATCGCCGGGCACCGTTCCGCCGATCCCGGTGCCTTCTGTCGGTACGGGCTCGCGTGGCGGTACGGCGTCTTGTCGCGGTACGGGCTCTGGTGGCGGTACGGGGGCGCTGGGCCGGGTCGGGGTGCGGAGCACCGTGCCGCGCTCGGTGATCATGGCGGTGACGTCCGGTGGGAGCCAGCGGGTGGCGGCGGTGACGTCGGCCGCGGGCGCCTCCAACTGGTCGAGGATGTCGTCCAGCGTGGGCCGGTCGGCCGGAAGTTTGGCCAGGCAGGAACGCAGCAGGGCCCTGATGCCTGCGGGGACGCCGTCGAGGTCGGGCGGTTCGTGGACGATCCGGTAGACGACCAGGTCGGCCATGCCGCCGCCGAACGGTCCGGTGCCGGTGGCGGCGTAGGCCAGCACGCAGCCGAGGGAGAACACATCGCTCGCCGGGCCGATCTGGCCGGCCCTGGCTTGTTCGGGAGACATGAATCCGGGGGTGCCGATGACGCGGGTGGAGGCGTGCACGGTGTCGAGGGCCTTGGCGATGCCGAAGTCGATGACGCGCGGCCCGTCGTCGGCGAGGATCACGTTGCGGTGGGTGAGGTCGCGGTGGACCAGGCCGCTTGAGTGGATCGCGGCCAGTCCCTCGGCCAGGCCCGCCCCCAGCACGCGGACCGCCGCGGCCGGCAGCGGCCCGTGCGCCGCGACGGCCTCGGACAGGGAGGGGCCGGGTATGTAGGCGGTGGCCAGCCAGGGCGGGTCGGCCTCAGGGTCGGCGTCGACCACCTCGGCGGTGTAGAAGCCGCCGACCCGGCGGGCGGCCGTGACCTCCTCGGCGAACCGGCGCCGGAACTCCGCATCGCCGGCCAGTTCGGCGTGCACCACCTTCACCGCGACCGCCCGGCCGCCGCGGGAGCGGGCCAGGAAGACCCGGCCCATCCCGCCGCTGCCCAGATGCCCGATCAGCCGGTACGGCCCTATCTGCCGGGGGTCGCCATTCCGAACAGGATCCATCGCCCCATACTCCTGCACAAGAACATCCGCGTCCGGCTGATTGCCGCAGTCGGATCACGCATCCGCGCCCACGGTGTCCTGCGGACCGTACGGCTGGAGCACGCCCCCGCCGCCGGGTGCCCGCCGGGCACCCGGCGGGCCTCTCAGGCGGCCGAGACCCTCCGCTCGAGCACCTGACCGGGCCACTCGCCGACCGTGAACCGCTCGGTGGGGCGGAACCCGCAGCTCTCGTAGTAGCGCACCAGCTGCCCGTCATCGCCGGCGTAGCAGTCGACCCGCACCAGGTCCACACCCTGCTCGGCGGCTTCGGCCATCGCCTGTTCCAGGAGCGTCCGGCCCACCGCGCGGCCGTGGAAACGCTGGTCGATGACCAGGCCCTGCACGTACACCTCGGGCTCGGGCGCCGGCGCCACGTAGGTGACCGGCTCGCCGAGCGTCATGCACCCGGCCGGCAGGCCGTCGATCTCGGCGATGCGCATCCCGTCGCCGCCCGCCCAGCCGGTCACCATCTCCATGCGCTTGGCGCTGGCCGAGAACGGCTCGCTGCCCCACTGTCCCGTCCGGCCCTGCGAGACCAGCCACTCGATCGCGCTGTCGAACATCGCGACCACCGCCGCCACGTCGCCCGGCCCACCTTTACGGATATTCATCCCGGAATCCTACGAGCGGTCCGCCGGCACGCCCACCGCCGCCGCGTCCCCTGCCGTCAGCCGCCGCGACCCGTGTCGGCACCCGGCCGGGGACGTAGCGCCCGGACCTCCCTCCGAGGGCGACCCCGGAGGGACACGTCACTCCCGTACGGCGCGCGCCAGCGGCGTGTCCGCCGACGGGTCCAGCGGCGCCGACAGGAAGATCGGCGTCTGCGCCATGAACCGCGGCCGGCTGCCCAGGTGCTCCTGGGCGGCGTGCACGGTCAGCGGATGCACCACGTACACCTCGCCGGGCAGCCCGGTGGCGTACGCCAGGGGCCGCTCGGCGCTGGCGGCCTCAATCAGCCGGCTGGCCGGTACATGCTCGTACGTGCCGTCGCCGAGGGCGGCGGCCGCGTCGCGCTGGGAACCCACCCTGATCCTGGTCGGCGCGTCGTCCGGCCCCACCTCGGAGAACAGGATGAGCAGCAGCAGCGTGCCGGGGCGCCCGCTGACGGCCCAGCTGCCGTCCTCATGCATGACGTTGAGGTCGATGTGCCAGCCCCTGTCATCGGCCGGCGGCAGGTTCGGGAACCGGATCGGGATGTTGCCGCAGGCGCCGCTCGGCCGCCAGCCGCCCTGCCCGCACACCTCGTCCAGCGCCTGCGCGAGCACCGGAGAGCGGATGATCTGCCCGAACGGCCCCACACCGGTCATGTCGGCGGCCCACACCACGGGCTGCGTCCAGCCCGAAGGGTCGTCGGGAGACAGGCCGATCTGCTTCCACAGCAGCTCCTGCGCGGCCAGACCCACCTGCGGCGAGGCCGCCTGCACCTTGACGAAACCCTGCTTCACGAACTGGTCAGTCCAACTCATGACGGCCACGCTACAAGCGCGGTCAACCGGTTTTCCGGCGGCGGATCCGCCCTGGCGCCGGCCCCTTACGGCGCCGGCGGGCGCCCGTCAGACCAGGGTGAGCTGGTCGGCCCGTGGCGTGCGGCGGGCGGGGGAAGGCGCGGCGCCGCACCGCATGCCGTAGGCGCGGGCCAGCTGCTCGATCTGCCCGGTGATGCGCTCCTCGTAGCCCGGCGCGGGCAGCCCCGCCGCGTCGTACAGCTCCGCGTAGCGCTCCACCAGCCCGGCATGCGCCTGCTCCAGCCACGACAGGTACCACTGCCGCGTGCCGTACGGCAGGCGCAGCACCACCGGCCGCACCCCCGAGGCCCCCGCGGCCGCGATGCGCCGCACGGTGGCGGCCAGCTGGTCGGCCGCGTCGCTCAGCAGCGGCAGCACCGGCGACATCAGCACCTGGCAGTCGACCCCCGCCTCACGCAAGGCCGCCACCAGCTCCAGGCGCCGCTGCGCGGTCGGGGCGCCCGGCTCGACCACCCGGCGGATCTTCTCGTCGACGAACGCGATCGAGACCGCCACCGGTGCCCGCGCCGCCGCCAGGAGCCCGGCGTCGCGCAGCACCAGCGGGCTCTTGGTGTAGACGGTGAACGGCACGCCCGCCTCGGCCAGCGCCGTGACCAGCGCGGGCATCAGCCGGTAGGTGGCCTCGGCCTGCTGGTAGCAGTCGCCGGCCACGCCGATCGCGAGCGGCTCGCCCGGCCAGCGGGCCAGCTCGTCGCGCAACCGCGAGCCGGCGTTGGCCTTGACCACGATCCTGGTGTCGAAGTCGCGCCCGGTGTCCCAGCCGAGCGAACGGTGGCCGCGCCTGGCCACACAGCCGCGGCAGGCGTGGGCGCACCCCCGGTAGGGGCTGACCGCCCACCGCTCGGCGACGGCCGAGGTCACGGGCACCTTCTCGATCATCGTGCGGGCCTGCGTCTCGTAGAACCCGTCGCGCACGACGGCGCGCCGCTCTATCGCGGGGCGCTCGTCGACGACGTCCACGAGCGGAAGCGCGTCCCAAGCCACAGCCACCATAGAACACGCATTCGACACCGGTTTCAAGCAGAACGGCGACAGCGCCGCCACCGCGCCGCCACCGCGCCGCCACTGCGCCGCCACTGCGCCGCCGGGACCTCCGGCCGGCCACGAGGGCGACACCACTGTCCCGCGCCGGGCGGGCTCGGCGGCCTTCGCCGGCTGGACGAGGCGTCCCCTGGTCGGCGATCGCCGTTCCACAGGGGAGGCCCGTGCCGCCGAGAGCGCGCGTCCGGCGCCCCTCTATCGTGAACCCCGACATCAGCGTCTCGGACGAGGAGATCCCATATGACCGCGCCCCACGATGCAGGGAACCGCAGGCCGCCCGCCGTCCGCCAGCTGCGCCTGGTCGTCGAGGCCGAGGACTACGAGGCCGCCCTGGCCTTCTACCGGGACGTTCTGGGCCTGCCCGAGCAGGCCGCCTTCTCCAGCGGCGACGGCGCCCGCGTGGCCATCCTCGACGCGGGCCAGGCCACGCTGGAGATCGCCAATCCCGCGCAGAAGAAGATGATCGACGACGTCGAGGTGGGTCGTCAGGTGGCGCCGAAGATCCGGGTCGCCTTCGAGGTCGACGATGCCCGAGCCACCACCGACGAGCTGGTCGCAGCCGGCGCCGAGCAGGTCGCGCCGCCCACCGTCACGCCGTGGCAGTCGCTGAACTCCAGGCTCGACACGCCGGGCGGCCTGCACATCACGCTGTTCCAGGAACTGCGCACCCTGGAGGAGCGCGAGTCGCTCGACGGCTTCGGGACCGAGGACGGACGGCGCGCCGACGCCTGAACCCCGGCCGAAACCCCGGCCACCCCGGTCCGGCGGCCCCGAGACGGTCACGCTGATCGCGCTCCACCGGCACAGGAGACCCGCGGGAGGGCCCCCGGTGTCCGGCTCACCCCGCCGTCGTCCTCCCCGCGCGGCCCGCGCGTGACGGCCAGGCCCAGGGCCAGGCAGGTCAGCGGGATGGCCGGGACCACATAGCGAACGTCGTAGCCGACCGCGAACGGCGGTAGCAGGACCAGCGCCACGGCGGCCAGGCCGGGAAGCAGCGCCTCGCCGCGCCGCCGTACGACCGCCAGGACCAGCGCGGCGGCCAGAGCCAGCACGAGCAGCGGGAACGGCAGATAGCCGACACGCTGGTAGGCGCGCAGCCAGCCCGCGTACGGCTCGGCGATCCTGGTGGCGGCCGGGCCTTTCTCGTACGATTCGGCGACGGCCCGCACCGACTCCCGCAAGGGCCGCGCCTCGAAGGGGAACCAGTACGGGTTGGTCCGCCTGACGGACGGGTCCCGTTCGGTGGTGCGTTCCCAGCGCAACAGCCACCGCAGGTCGGCGCCGGCGGCGGCCAGGTAGTCGCCCGGCTGGGCCAGGATGGCGGCCCTGGCGAACCGGCCGGCGAGCGCGTTCCGGTCGGCGCGCACCGCCCTGATCGGCGACCACGGAGCCCACAGCCAGAACGGCGGCGCCGGCCTGGCGGCCACCGGCACGCGGGGGCACAGCGGAGCCAGGCGGGGTTCGGGGCGGATCACGGCGCAGTCGGCGAACGTGGTCGTCCTGGCCCACAGGAACTGGCCGCCGGCCCTGGTCAGGCCGAAGGTGCCGCTCGTGGCGCCCATCCAGGCCGCGTACGCCAGCAACGGCACCGCGCCCGCCAGGACGAAACGGCTCCAGACCCGCCACCCGTGACGGTGCCACAGCAGGTGGCCGGCCGCCAGGACGAGCACCACGGCACCGATGGTCCTGGTGAGCGTGGCCAGGGCGAGCAGGGCGCCCCCTGCCGCCGCGGCCGCCGGGGTGACCTGCCGCCGTAGCAGCGCCAGGATCCCGCCCGTGGTCAGCACCACGAACAGGGAGTCCGCCATGATCATGTGTTCCAGCAGGATCAGGAACTCGTCGTACAGCAACGGCGCCACCAGCGCGGTCGCGCCCCAACCGGGCAGCCCCCGGCGCCGCAGCAGCGCGTAGGCCGCCACGGCCGTACCCAGCCCGAGCAGGTGCTGGACGGCGGTGACCAGCGTCAGCCCGGGACCGGGGGAGAGCGCGGCGAGGAACAGCGGGTAGCCCAGCGGCCGGAACGCGCCCGGCTCGGGCGCGGCTGCCGCCTTCAGATAGGTGAAGGAGTCGGCCCAGAACCACAGCGCCGGCCGGTATCCGAGCATCGCCAGCCCCCTCAGGGCGAGCGCGGGCACCAACGCGATCAGCAGCGGCAGGTGCCGTTTTCCTGGCAGCACGAAGACAACGGCCGGCGCCGTCATGGGGAGGCTCCTTCGGCAGGGCCGGCCGGGGCTGCTCACCCGAGCCCCCGCCGACGTGATCGTGTGGCCGTTCCCGTCGTGTCACGGGCGGAACGGTTACCGAGTCGTGGCACGCGGAACGGCTCGGCGTGGCGCCGGAGGGCGGTCCCGCGTCCTCATCTGTTGATTGCCGTCACGGCCGCGACAGGTTCACGCCGCCCGGCGCACCCGGCCCGGCCGGCGGCAAGGACGCGCGGCCTGAGCAGCCAGGACCCGGCCGCCCTTGCCCGATGGCCGGAAAGATGCGCAAGTGGTGAACCTGACCGGCGCGCCGCCCGACTGTTCGGGGTGACGGGAGGACGTGATGACCGATGAGCTGCTGGTGGTGCGCGCGCAGCTGGGCGAGCGGGCGGCGCTGGCCGAACTGGTGGCCCGCTGGCGGATGCCGGTGTGGACCTACGTGCGGCGCATGCTGGATGCCGAACGGGCCGATGACGTGACCCAGGAGATCTGGCTGGCCGTGGTCCGGGGGCTGCCCCGGCTGCGGGAGCCGTCCCGGTTCGCGCCCTGGCTGTTCACGATCGCCCGCCGGTCGGTGACCGACCGCCTGCGCGACCAGTACGCCCGGGAACAGGAGACGCTCGCGGCCGGCGACGTGGTCGCCGAGGACCCGGTGGAGGCCGTGGTGGATCGGGCCGAGCTGGTGAGCCTGCTGTCGGCCCTGCCGGTGCCGGAGCGGGAGGTCCTCGTGCTGTTCTACCTGGAGGACCTGCCGGTGGAGGACTGCGCGCAGATCTGCCGGGTCCCGGTCGGCACCGTCAAGTCCCGGCTCAACCGCGCCCGTCGCCTGCTACGCGCCCGCCTGGAGGAGAAGGGATACCGGCCGTGACCGAGGAGCGACCGCGCCTGTCGGCGCAGGAGATGATCGAACGGCTGGAGCCGTCGCTGTCACCGGGCAGGCGCCTGCGGGCGGTGACGGCGCTGGTGGCCGGGCTGGCCGGGGCGGTGTTCGTGGCCGCGCTGTGGTGGAGCGAGCCGGGCCCGCTGCCCGGCCGTACCCACCTGGCCTTCGCCCTGTTCACCGTGTTCTGCCTGGCCTGGACGGGTTACGGCGGGTGGCTGCTGACGCGCCGGGTGCCGCTGTTCGCCACCGACCGGGTGATCGCCGCCTCGATCGGCCTGGCCGCCTCGCTGGCGACCACGGCGGTCCTGGCCGCGGCCGCCGTTCAGCGTGGCGCCGGCCTGGTCCTGGCGCTGGCCGTCGGGGGACTGTTCGTCGCGGCGGCGCTGGTGCTGGCCGTGCGCGCCCATGCCCGCAGGGCGGCGCTGCTGCGCCGCGTGCGGGAACTGACCGGCGGGCAGCAGGAGTGAACGGCCGCCCCGGCCCTCAACGGTGACGCCTGCCCGGGCGCGCTGCGCCACGACAGCGGTTCGTGGCGAGACGACAGACATCCGCGAAGGGAAGGAATACCGATGGCACACAACGCGAAACTGATCCGCCGCCGGTTCGGGACGGTGGCGCTGCTCGTGGCGGTCCTGGTCGTCGCCGGGCTGCTTGTCGCAGGCCTCATCATGCTGCCGGCCTGAGGCCGCCACGCTGTGGCCCCCCGCTGGAGTCGCGCCGCCCGGCATGGAGTGCCGGCCACACGGCGACGCCGGCGCTGAGATCACCGCACGTCCTGGGCCCTCCTCACCGACGTGCACCTCGGGGCCCCGCCCGGTAGCCGGCGATCGAGGTTCGGCGCCACGGCCTCACTCTCCATGGCCGGCTCCGGCGTCCTTGGCCGGCTCCGGGTCGGCGGTCAGGTGGTCGAGGAGGACCTGGCTGATGTCGCCCAGGTGCCGGAGCTGCTCGGGGGTGAGCAGATCGATCAGATGCTCGCGCAGGCTGGCCACGTGCCGGGGGGCCGCGGCCTGCAGGGCCGCCAGGCCGTCGTCGGTCAGGACGGTGAGCCAGCCGCGCCGGTCGTCGGCGTAGTGCTCCCTGCGCACCCACCCCTTCGCCTCGAGCTTGTTGATCGCGTGGGAGATGCGGCTCGGCTTGGAGTTGGTCCAGTGCGCCAGTTCGCTCATGCGCATGGTCCGCTCGGGCGCCTCGGAGAGCAGGACGAGGAGCTCGTAGTAGGTGGGCGGCATGCCGGCCGCGGCATGCAGGTCGCGCTCGAGGCGGTCGGTCAGCAGGCGGGTGGCCAGCCCGAATGCCCGCCAGGCGCGCTGTTCGTCGTCGTTGAGCCATCGTGTCACGAAGCCATCGTACTCAAAAGTTGCGCGCTGAAATAAGCCGATGTACTGTCCTGCCGAATCTTCCAGCACTGAACTAATCGGCTTGGAGCGAGACATGCATCCCAGCGCGTCCACCGGCACCTACACCATCGACCCCGCGCACAGCCGCTTCGGCTTCGTCGCCCGGCACGCGATGGTCACCAAGGTCCACGGCAGCATCCCCGTCAAGGAGGCGACCGCCTTCCTCGACGCCGGCGACGCCGCCGCCTCCAGCGTCCACGTGGTCCTCGACGTGGCCGGGATCCAGACCGGCAACCAGCAGCGTGACGCCCACCTGCGCACCGGCGACTTCCTGGACGCCGCCGGCCACCCTTCCATCACCTTCGAGTCCACCGGGGTCAAGCACGTCGGCGGCGACAGCTTCGAGGTCACCGGCCGGCTGACCATCCGTGGCGTGACCAGGCAGATCACCATCCCCCTCGACTACACCGGCACCGCGGTCGACGCCCAGGGTCTGACCCGGGTCGGCTTCGAAGGCAGCACCGTGATCAACCGCAAGGACTTCGGCATCACCTACAACGCCGTCCTGGAGACCGGCGGAGTGATGATCTCGGAAAAGGTCACCCTCGACTTCGACCTGTCCGCCGTCAAGACCGCCTGAGCACAACAGACGCGACCCGTCCGGCCTCCACTCGCCCCAGGACCGCGGCCGGGCGGGGTACACCTCGCCCCAGGGACCGCGGACGGGCGGGGCGCATCGCGGACCAGATCTTCGCGGGCCCCGCGTCCCCGCGTCCCCGCGCCGCCTCCGCCGTCGTCGGCCCTGTCGGCCGGCCCGTCTCCGGCCCGTCTCCGGCAACGGTGCCCGGTCCGGGGCTCCCAGTCCTGCGCGCCCGGCCCGGGCGACGGGATCCGGGGGCTAGGCGTCGCGGCAGGCCACCCGCTAAACTGGTACGGTCGTACCAGTTTTTGCGGGAGGGTCCCCCATGGCCTGGCTGCTGCTCTTCGGCGCGATCGCGACAGAGGTCGTGGCGACGTCCGCGCTCAAACTCAGCAACGGTTTCAGCCATCTCGGCTGGAGCCTGGTCGTCGTCGCCGGATACGTCGCCTCGTTCGTCCTGCTGGCCCAGGTGCTGAAGGCGCACATGGACGTCGGAACCGCCTATGCCGTCTGGTCCGGTGTGGGCACCGCCGCCATCGCGCTCATCGGCGCCGCGTTCCTGGGGGAGAGTCTCACCCTGGCCAAAGTCGCGGGGATCCTGCTGATCATCGGCGGGGTGGTCGTGCTCAACCTGGCCGGTGCCCATTGACGGGGCGGGCGGCCGGGCACGCCGTACCGGCCGAGCGGCCCGAGCAGCCGGAACAGCCCGAACAGCCGGAGGAGCTCAAGCGGCCCGAGGAGCCCCAGGGGCCCGAGCGGCCGGAACGGCCGGCGCGGACCGCGCAGCGGGACAGGCCTGAGGCGGCCGGCCGGCCGCAGCAGACGCGCGCCCGAAAGCGCCGGGCCGCGCTGCTGGAGGCGGCCGTCGACCTGCTCACCGAGGGCGGTTTCGCCGCGGTGAGCCATCGCGCCGTCGCCCAGCGGGCCGAGCTCCCGCTGGCGGCCACCACCTACTACTTCGCCTCCCGCGACCAGTTGCTGGCCGAGGCGTTCGGCCGGCTCGTCGACGTCGAGCTGGCCGCCACCCGCCGGTGGGTGGCCGACCACGGGCCGCGTGCCGTCCTCGACGAGGTCGTCGCGGCCGACCGCATGCGCCAGCTGGCGCTGTGGGAGCTGTACGTGCACGCCGGACGCGATCCCGTCCTGCAACAGATCGCCCGCCGCTGGACCGACGGCTGCGTGGCCGTCATCGCCGACGCGCTCGGCCTGCCCGCCTCCGACGCCCGCGTGCGGCTGCTCTACACCACCGTCTCGGCGCTGTGGCTGGAGCACGTGGTCGAGCAGCGCCCGGCCGGCGACGCCCGTACCCTGCTCGACCTGGCCCTGCGAGCCATCGGCTGAGCCGCCCCTCTTGAGGCGTTCACGACGATCCTTGCGGTGACCGGGAGCGTTCGATGGTGAACTCCTTCGGCCCCCCTCGCGCGCGGTCGGGTGCGGCCTTGCCCGCCGGCTCACGCAGCGGCCCCAGCTCGCGGGCCCGGCCGGTGAAGTCGCCCGCCCCGCGGGCGGCTCGCACCTTTCCAGGGCCGGCTTGGCGGGTGGCCGCTGAGATCCTTCTCCGGTCCGTCGCGGCGGGTGGCCGTTGAGCGTCACGCCTTGCCGGGGAGCCGGTACCCTCCCGGCGGCGCCATCAGCGAGGCGGGCCTTCCGGCCGGGGGCGCACGCCGTCCAGAACGAGGGTGAGCAGCCGGTCGGCCAGGGCCGCGCCGTCGGGTTGCCGCTCGGCGGCCAGGGAGATGGCGTGGACGAGGGTGAGCAGCTCGACGATCGAGACGTCGGACCGTACGGCGCGCGCCTGCCGGGCCCTGGCCAGCAGGCCCTGTCCGGCCTCGACGATCATCGTGTGGCAGGTGGCTCCCACGAGGGGATCGCCGTCGTCGGAGCCGACCATCAGTGAGGCGGCCAGGCCCCGGTTGGACACGGCGTGCGCGGCCACGGCGCCGAGCCAGCTGACCAGCGCCTGTTCGGGGTCGGGGGCGCCGGCCAGGTCGGTGGCGGCGGCGCACAGGGTCTCGACCTTGTCGCGGAAGACAGCCTCCAGCAGCCGCCGGCGGGAGGGGAAGTGCCGGTGCAGGGTGGCCGAGCCGACGCCCGCGCGCCGGGCGATCTCCTCCAGCGACGCCTCGGCTCCCTGTTCGGCGACGACCGCGGCGGCGGCGGCGAGCAGGCGGTCGTAGTTACGGCGCGCGTCGGCGCGCATCGGCCGCTCGGACGGCATCGATTCTCCTGGGGGCTTGCAGAAACGGGGTGTCCCTCCATATTCTAGCCGACCATAACCGGAGGACCACCCCACTTAGTGGGGCGGCCTCAGCATGCCCATCTTCTGGAGCCACAACGTGAACACTGTGAACACTGTGAACCCCGCGGACAACACCATCGTGGTGGTGGGGGCGACCGGCCTGCAGGGCCGTACCGTGACGGCGCACCTGCTGGCCGACGGCTGGCGGGTACGCGCGGTGACCCGCGACCCGGAAGGCGCCCGCGCCAGGGCACTCGCGGCGGCGGGCGCCGACCTCGTGAGCGCCGAGATGGACGACGTCGCCTCCCTCATCGCCGCGGCCGACGGCGCGCACGGCCTGTTCGGCGTGCAGCCCACCGTCGGCTCCCCGGGCACCCCGGCCGGCTTCTCCACCGAGGACGAGGTCCGCTGGGGCCGCAACGTCGCCGACGCGGCACAGGCCGCCGGCGTCCGGCACCTGGTGTACGCCTCGGTCGCCGGAGCGGGCCGCCACAACACCGAGAAGCTGCCCCAGAACGTGGTGAGCAAGTGGCGCGTCGAACAGCACATCGCCCGCCTCGGCCTGCCCGCCACCTTCCTGCGCCCGGTCTCGTTCATGGAGAACTACACCGGCGGCTACCACCTGCGCGACGGCAGCGTGACCGCCCCGTTCGCGGCCGACGTGCCGCAGCAGATCATGGCCGTCGACGATGTCGGCGTCTTCGCCGCCATGGCCTTCGCCCACCCGCACGACTGGATCGGCCGGGCGGTGGACCTGGCAGGGGACGAGCTGACCCCGGTACGGCTCGCCGCGGCCGTCTCCGAGGCCGTCGGGCGGCGGCTGCCGTACGTCCAGATCCCGATCGGGGTGATCGCGCAGATCGGCGAGGAGTTCGCCTACGCCTACACCTGGCTCAACGAACGCGGCTACCGCGCCGACGTCGCCTTCACCCGCGCGCTGCACCCCGGCCTGATGGACCTGCGCACCTGGCTGGCCAGGACCGGAGCGGCCCAGATCACGCGCTTCCTGGCCGGCGAGGACCCCGCGCCGCGGCACCAGTGAGCGGCCGGCGCCGGGCATCTCTCACCGCGCGCCTGCATCAGGGCCGTGTTAGCGCCGTGTTATCGCCATGTCAGCGCCGCGGTAGTGCCGTGCCAGGCCGTGCTCCGAGCATCGCAAGCAGGACCACGGAGGTGATGAGATGGCAACGGTCCTGGACCGGACGACCCGCACACCCGGGCGGCAGCGCTGGCTCCCGGTCGCGGCGCTCGCCGCCGGCACGTTCGCGATCGGTACCGACATGTTCGTCATGGCCGGCCTCCTCGCCGGGATCGCCCACGACCTCGACGTCACGATCGGCACCGCCGGGTTGACGGTGACGGTGTTCGCGCTGGCGTACGCGATCGGCGCGGTGCTGCTCAGCGCCCTGCTGGGAGGGCGGCCCCCACGGCGGGTGCTGGTCGGCTCGATGGCGCTGTTCGGGACGCTGAGCGTGCTGGCGGCGGCGGCACCGGCCTTCCCCGCGCTGCTCGCCGTCAGGGTGCCGGCCGCGCTCGCCGCGTCGGTCTACGTGCCTGCCGCCGGCGCGGCGGCCGTGGCCGCCGTCCCCGCCGCGCACCGGGGGCGCGCACTGGGGGTGATCCTGGCCGGCACGTCGGCGGCGATGGTGGCGGGCGCCCCGCTGGGTGTGACGCTGGCCGCGGCGCTGTCGTGGCGGGCCGCGTTCGGGCTGGTCGCCGTGCTCGCGGCGGTCACCGTCGGCGCTCTGCTGCTGACCCCGGCCGGGTCCGCCCCGCCGGCACGCGCGACCGTGCGCGAGCGGCTGCGCCCGCTGCGTTCGCCGGCCGTGGCCGGGGCGCTCGGCGTGACCTTCCTGGTGATGACCGCCTCCTTCGGCATGTACACCTACCTGCCGTCGCTGCTGGAGGCCGCGCCAGGACAGCTCGGGGCGGCCGTCGCGGCGTTCGGCATCGGCGGCCTGGCAGGGGTGTGGTGGGGCGGCAGCGCGGCCGACCGCAGCGGCACCGGCCGGGTCATCGTGCCGGCGCTCACCGCCCTGGCGGTCATGTTCGCGGCGCTCGCGCACGTCGCGGCCGTACCGGCCGGGGCGCTGGCCGTCACAGCCGGGTGGGGGATCGCGGCCTGGGCTTTCGTCCCCGCCCAGCAGCACCGCCTGATCGGCCTGGGCGACGGGCCCGCGCCGCTGCCGCTGGCCCTCAACAGCTGCGCGGTCCACCTCGGGTCGGCCACCGGCGCGCTGCTCGGCGGCCTCCTGGTCGATACGGCCGGCGCCGGCCGCCTGTGGCTGCCGGCCGTGGCGTGCCTGGCCGCGGCGCTGGCCCTCCACAAGATCTACACCAGAAAGGCCGGCACGTCATGATCGACTCTCCTGCGGCCGTCGTCGCCGGGCTGGGCACCGTCCTGGGGATCTGGGCGCACCCGGACGACGAGGCCTACCTGTCCGGCGGGCTGATGGCGATGGCACGCGACAACGGGTCGCGCGTGGTGTGCGTGACCGCCACCCGCGGCGAGCGCGGCACCGCCCACGTGGACTGGCCGCCGCCCAGGCTGGCCGCCGCCCGCACCGGCGAGCTGGCACGCTGCCTGCGCATCCTCGGCGTCGCCGAGCATCACTGGCTCGACCACCGCGACGGTCACTGCGCGGCGGCCCCCGAACCGGAGGCCGTCGCGCCGCTGTGCGAGCTGATCGAACGGGTAGGCCCCGACACCGTGCTGACCTTCGGCCCGGACGGCATCACCGGCCACCCCGACCATCGGGCGGTCTCGGCCTGGGCGAGCGCGGCCTTCGACCGCGCCGCCCCGCCGGGGGCGCGGCTGCTGTACGCCACCTTCTCCGAACGGCGGGCACCGCGCTGGAGCGCGCTCAACAAGAGCCTGGGCGTCTTCCCGCCGGGACACCCGATCATGACGCCCGCCCACCGGCTGGCCGTCGACCTCGTGCTGGACCCGGCGACCGCGGCCCGCAAGGTCCGCGCCCTGGCGGCGCAGGAGAGCCAGACCGCCGGGCTCATCGCCGGCCTGGGCGTCGATCTCTACACGGCGTGGGTGAGCGACGAGGCGTTCGTCGAGCGGAGTCTCATGAGCGGGTGAGGTTCCGCTCGATCGCCTGCCGCGCCACCTCCAGGACGGCGACCCTGTTGGGCACCGGCGGCGCCCCGGCCGCCCAGGCATGCGTGTCGCCGTCGCGACGGCCGCCTCCGATGGGGACGCCCCCGGAAGGACGGCTTCCGGCGGGGGCGCCGGGCAGCGGTTCGGCGTCGCGACTGCCGCTTCCCGCCGGAGCGTCGGGAGCCTGCTCGGCCGCGGCCTCGATCAGCGCGGCCGGCTCGTCGTCGCCGAGCCGGCGCAGCAGCCCGGCGAGGTTGCGCAGGGTGACCCACAGGTGCGTCCAGTTGCCGTTGCGGGCGAAGTAGGCGATGACCTCGCGGTAGCCGCCCAGCGCCTCGTGGACGCGGCCGGCGCCGGCGCGCACCGACAGCAGCCCGACGGTGGCGACACCGACCAGGAAAGTCGCGCCCGAGGCGCGGGCCAGCTCGATCGCGCGAAGGTAGTGCCACTCGGCCGGCTCGCTGTGGCCGGCCCTGCTCTCGATCTCCCCGGTGACGTAGGCGCCCCAGGAGGCCATCGTGGGCGATCCCGCGCCGCCGTGCCGCTGCCGCTCGCTGAGCCTGCGCGCCTGCTCCAGGTCACCCGCGTACGCTCTGGCCAGCGCCGCGATCCCGAAGCTCTCCAGCTGCCGGTCGGCCAGGACCGCCGCGGCCAGCGCGTGCTCGACGACCTCGTCGTAGGCGCCGCGCGCCAGGTCGGCCGCCGACAGCGCCACCAGGCAGTGCCACGACCCGGTGCCGCGGGCCGCCTTCTCCAGCCCGGCGCGGGCCAGCCGGTCGGCCCGGCGGTAGTCACCGCGATGGTAGGCCGCCTCGGCCGCCGTGCCGAGCACGGCCCCGGCACGCGGGTGCGCGGCCAGCGCCGGATCACCGGCCAGTTCCTCGGCCAGTTCCTCGGCCCAGTCCAGGATCTCCAGCAGATCGCGGTAGGCGATCGCGTCGAACAGCGCCACCACCATCGCCGCGGCCTCGTCCACGGACCCGCTGCTGCGGGCCAGCCGCCAGGCGGCCCGCAGGTTCGCCATCTCGCGGCGCAGGACGGCGTCGGCCTGCGGCTCCCGCTCGGTGGTCATGGCGGCGCTGATCCACGCGGTCAGCTCGACCGCCCACCGCAGCATGCGCCCGGCGGCCGCCTCCTGCTCACCGGCCGCCGCCAGCCGGTCCAGCCCGAAGGCCCGCAGCGTCTCCAGCATGCGGTACCGGGTGCCGCCGCCGAAACAGGCCTCGATCATGGAGGCGTCGACGAGGCGGGCCAGCACGCTTCCCGGATCGCTGTCCAGGCCGAGCTCGGCGGCCAGCCGTTCGGCGGTCTCGAGGTCGACGCCGTCGGCGAAGACCGACAGCTGCCGGAACAGCCGCCGCTCGTCGGGCGTGAGCAGCTGGTAGGACCATTCGATGGTCGCCCGCAGCGTCCGGTGCCGGGAGTCGGCGCTGGGCCTGCCGCCGCCCAGCAGGTCGAGCGAGCGGTCGAGGCGGTCACGCAGATCGGTGAGGGAGAAGGTCGACAGCCGGCCGGCGGCCAGCTCGATGGCCAGCGGCATCCCGTCGAGCCGGCACACGATCTCGGCGACCGTACCCAGCTCGGCCGGCGACGGCGGCGGCCCGGGACGCACCCGGCCGGCCCGCTCCACGAACAGCGCCACCGACGCGGCCCGCGCCGGATCCTCGCCGGGGCCGGGCAGCGCGAGCGGCGCCAGCCGTTCGGCGTACTCGGCCGCCAGCCCGAGCGGTTCGCGGCTGGTGGCCAGCACCGACAGGCCCGGACAGCACGACAGGATCACATCGGCCAGGTCCCGGACGCCGTCGAGCAGGTGCTCGCAGTTGTCGATCACCAGCAGGCCGGGACGGTCACCCAGCAGCGCCAGGCAGGCCGACAGCACATCGCCCTGGACGACCTGCAGGTTCAGGACCGCCGCCAGCGCGTGCGGCAGCGCGGCCGGGTCGGTGAGCGGCGCCAGCGGCAGCACCGTGGCCGCGCCGTTCTGCCGGGCCACCTCGAGGGCGACCCGGGTCTTGCCGACGCCGCCGGGGCCCACCAGGGTGACCAGCCGCTCACCGGCCAGCAGCCGGCGCAGCGCCGCCACCTGCCGTTCGCGGCCGATCAGCGCAGTGGCCGGCCCGGCCGGCGCCTCGGACCGGCCGGGCGGCGAGCAGGCGGCTTGCCCGCTGGCGATCTCCCGCTCGAGCTCGTCCAGCGCGGGCGTGGGGTCCAGACCGGTCTCCTCGACGAGCCGGTGCCGGTACTCCCGGCCGGCGCGCAGCGCCTGCGGCGCCTGCCCGGTGGCCGCCAGCGCCCGCATGAGCAGCAGAACGCCGGGCTCGCGCAGCGGGTCGGCGGCCGAGCAGGCGGCGGCCAGAGCCAGCACGCCGTCGGCCTGCCCGGCGGCGACCGCTGCGGCGACCAGCGCGTCGCTCACCTCGCGCTGCAGCTGCGCGCACTCCTCGACCGCGGTGGCGATGGGCACCACGCCCGTCAGATCGGCCAGCGGCGCCCCCCGCCACAGCCCGTGCGCCCGCCGCAGCAGCTCCAGCGCCGCGGCCGCGTCCTGGCGCGCCGTCGCACGCGCCGCGGCCAGCAGCTGCCGCGCCTGCGCCACGTCCAGCTCGTCGGGCCCGAGGTCGAGCCGGTAACCGTCCTGCCGCGTCTCGAGCCGGACCGCCGCCGGGCCGAGGTGAGCCCGCAGCCGAGAGATGTGGTTGTGCAGGGCCTGACGCCCCGACTCGGGCACCTGCGCCGGCCACAGCGCGTCGACCAGGCGATCGGTCGTCACGATACGGCCCTCGGCCAGGGCCAGCAGCGCCAGCACCGCCCGCCGCTTCGGCCCGGGAACCCCCACGAGGGCGCCGTCGACCAGGAGCCGCAGCGGCCCGAGCACCTCCACCCGCACCAGCGGCGCGCACCGGACTGACATGGCACCTCCCCACGGCCGGCATACCCCGCGACCAGGACAGATCTCAGCCTGTTAGCACGAAGATAGCCCGTGCGACCGCCGTGACAGCCCCCGCGCCGAACCTTTCCCCACAGGCAGGCACCAGCCGGCCCGACGGGAAGGAGACCAGGGATGAACCACGACAAGGTGACGGCGTTCATGGGCCGGATCGTGTCCGACCTGGCGGCCACCGACGCCGCCGGCTCGGTCGTGATCGGCCAGCGGCTCGGCCTGTACCGCGCGCTGGCCGAGGGGCCCGCCACGCCCGAGCGGTTCGCCGAACGCACCGGCTGCCACCCGCGCTACCTCACCGAGTGGCTGCGCGGCCAGGCCGCCGGCGGATACGTCGACTACGAACCACAGACCGGACAGTTCATGCTCAGCGAGGAGCAGGCCTACTGCCTGGCCGATCCGAACGGCCCGAACGCGCCGGCGGCCTTCCTGATCTCGCTGGGAATGCTGCGCGCCGAACCGCGCGTCACCGAGGCGTTCCGCACCGGGGCGGGCCTCGGCTGGCACGAGCACGACCAGGACGTGTTCGTCGGATGCGACGCCTTCTTCCGGCCCGGCTACGTCGCCGAGCTCATCCCGAGCTGGATCCCCGCCCTGGAGGGAGTCGAGGCCAAGCTGGCCGCCGGCGCCCGAGTGGCCGACGTCGGCTGCGGGCTCGGCTCGTCGTCGATCCTGCTGGCCGAGGCCTACCCGCGCACCACGGTCACCGGCTCCGACTACCACACCGAGTCGATCACGCTGGCCCGCGAGCGGGCCGCCGAGGCCGGCCTGGCCGGCCGGGTGGAGTTCGAGGTGGCCACCGCGCAGACCTTCAGCGGCGCCGGCTACGACCTGGTGACGACGCTGGACTGCCTGCACGACATGGGCGACCCGCTCGGCGCCGCCCGGCAGGTACGGCAGGCGCTGGCCGCCGACGGCACGTGGCTGCTGGTCGAGCCGTACGCCTGCGACAAGCTCGAGGACAACTTCACCCCCGTGGGCCGGCTGTACTACAGCGCCTCCACCTTCCTGTGCGTGCCCAACGGCCTTTCCCAGCCGGGCGGCTACGCCCTGGGCGCCCAGGCGGGGGAGAGCGCCGTCCGCGAGCTGGCCGAACAGGCGGGCTTCACCCGCTTCCGCAGGGCCGCGCAGACCCCCTTCAACCTGGTGTACGAGATCAGGCCGTGACGACGGCGGGGCGGCGGTCGCGCCCCCGGTACGGCCGCCGCCCTCTTGATCCGCGCCCCCGCCCGTCGCCAAGCTCGTCGGCATGACGATCACAGTCCGCGCGTTCGCCCCCGGAGACGAGCGCTCCCTGATCGAATCCTGGAACCACAGCCTCCCGGCCGACCCGACGACCGCGGCGTGGTTTCGCGACTGCGTGCTGCTCGACCCCAACTTCGACCCCGACGGCCTGCGCGTGGCCGTGTCCGGCGGGAACGTCGTGGGATGCGCCTACGCCGTACGCCGGCTCATCCCGCCGGCCCCCGGCACCGACCTGCAACCGCAGACCGGCTGGATCCCGTTCTTCTTCGTCGCCCCCGCGCACCGCGGCCACGGGCTCGGCCGGCGACTGCTCACCCAAGCCCTGGACTTCCTGCGGGCCGCCGGGCGGACCCGGATCGACTTCGCCTCCTACACGCCCCACTACGTCCTGCCCGGCGCCGACCCCGACCTGTATCCTGCCGCGCTCGGCCTGCTGACCAGTCTGGGGTTCACCACGCGCTCCACTCCGGTCGCCATGGACCGCACCCTGGTCGGCTACCACACGCCGCCCGAGGTGCACCGGCTGCGCGCCGCCCGCCAGAGCCAGGGGTACCGCTTCGGCGACCCCACCGACGGCTGGCTGCCCCAGCTGATCAGGTTCGCGGCCGAGACGTTCAACCCCGACTGGGGCGAGGCGATCCGTCACCACAGGGACACCACCCGCATGGTCATCGCCACCCGGCGCGACCGGCTCGCCGGATTCGCCCTCTACGGCGCCTACCGGGGCATCCCCGAGCGGTTCGGGCCCTTCGGCGTGGACCCCGGCGAGCGCGGCACCGGCCTGGGCACGATCCTGCTCCACCTCGCCATGACCATGATGCGCGCCGAAGGCCTGCACTCCTCCTGGTTCCTGTGGACCGGCGCCGACAGCCCGGCCGCCAACCTGTACGCCAAGGCCGGCTACCGGGTCACCCGCCGCTTCCACCTCATGAGCTGGACGACATGAGCTGGACGGCATGAGCCACGGCCCGCCCCGGGCCCGGCACCAGCGGCCCCGGCCGTACCGGACCGGGGGAGGCCAAGCCCTCCGGACCGGGGGAAGGCGGGCCCGGCGGGCCCGGCGGGACCACGGGTCGCCGGTGGCTGCTCAGCCGGTGACGTCCTCACGGGACAGCTCCGACAGCGTCCGCACGCAGCGCAGGAACGCCTGACGGTCGGCGGCGGGCAGGCGGGCGAGCACGCGGTCCTCGTTGGCGTGAATGCCGGCCTGCACGGACCTGCGGACGCCGCGGCCGTCCTCGGTGATGGCCAGCACTCTCGCGCGGCGGTCGCGGGGGTCCGGGGTGCGGGAGATCAGCCCCGACTCCTGAAGCCTGTCGAGCGTGCTGATGATGCGGGTCCTGTCGGCGCCGATCGAGTCGGCGAGGGCGGCCTGGGTACGCACCGCGCTGTCGTCGAGCGCGCTCAGGACGGCGTAGCCCCACATGGAGATCCCGTGCGCCTTCAGCACCGGCAGTTCGGCGGCGATCAGCGACCGCACCAGAGGCTGCAGCATGGCGGCGAGGTCGCGGCGCTCTGTCATGCGGCCGGGAAAACTCGTTGACAGATAATAAGCACATATAGATTATATGCGGACGTCTACGAATTCGCAGCCTCTTCGCGGGCCGCCGGCCAAGCCGCGGCCACCCACCGAACCGGCCGCACCGACTTTCACCTTGAGGAGCATGCCGTGACGACAGGCGTCCGATTGATTCGCAACGACCAGCTCGCCTCGACCGTGGAGTACGCCTACGCCGCGGTCGCCGACGCGCCCGTGCGGTCCATCTGGGTGGCCGGCGCCTGCCCCCTCGACCGCGACGGCCGGACCGTCGCGATCGGCGACTACGCGGGCCAGGCCCATCAGGTAATGCGCAATCTGGTGACCGCGCTGGAAGGGGCGGGCGCCTCGCTGACCGATGTGGTCAAGACGACGGTGTACGTGGCCTCGTCCCGGCAGGACGACCTGGGGCGGGCCTGGCAGGTGTACCGGGAGTACATGGGCGACCACGACGTGCCCAGCACCCTGCTCGGGGTCACCGTGCTCGGCTACAACGACCAGCTCGTCGAGGTGGAGGCCGTCGCCGTTCTGGCCGGTGGACGCGACTGATGGCGGCCGCTCCCCGGAAGCGACCCGGGAGATATTTCGGACATGGCACAATCTCCGCCATGCCGCACCGCATCCTGGCCCTCGCCACTGCCCTCACCCTCACCGCCACCGGGTGCGGAGTCCTGCCGCTGCGCGAGGCCGCACCGCCACCACCAGACAGCGCCCCGCCCACCGCGGCCCCACCGGCGGCGACCCCGGCCACCAGCGCCCCGGCCGCCACGGCGACACCGTCAAGCCAGGACACCCGCCCGGCTCTGGCAGAGACCACCAGCACCGTGAACGCGGCCATGAAGGTCGAAGTGGTCGGGCTCAACCGCGTCAAGGGCAAACACCTGGTCGTACAGATCCGCCTGTCCAACACCGGCACCGAGGACCTGCCCTGGGCCGCCGACATGGGCGACCAGACCCGCCCGCTCGGCGAGATGAAATGGGCCTCGGGGATCGGCGTCCTCGACGCCCGATCCCGTACCTGGATCCTGCCGTACAAGCCCGCCGGCTCCCCGTGCCTGTGCAGCGACCAGGACCGCGACGACCTCGGCTACTTCATCGACCCCGGCCAGTCGATCACCGTCTACGCGGTCACCCCCGCCCCGGCGGGTGATCCCGCCACCACCACCGTCGTCACCCCCGTGGGCGTGCCGATGCCGGACGTCCCCATCAGCGACGCCCCACCGGCAGGCGACTTCCCCGACCCCGACGCCGAACCCGTCACCCCCGTCACACGCCGCGTCATCCTGCCGTCGGAATCGCTGGACAAGTCGGAGGAGACCGCGGACGACGGCACCGACCTCCAGGTCAACCTCTCCTCCGACGTGCTCTTCGCGGTGGACAAAGCAATCTTGACCCCGCGGGCCAAGGCCGTCCTGGCCCGTACGGCCAAGCTGATCGACTCCTCACCCACCACCGTGGTGAAGGTGGAAGGCCACGCCGACTCCTCCGGCAACAACGCCATCAACGACCCCCTGTCACTGCGCCGCGCCCAGGCGGTGCAGCGCGCCCTGTCCGGCCATCTCACCAGGAACGGCATCCGCTTCCAGGCCAAGGGATACGGCTCCCGCCGCCCGCTGTACGGCAACGACACCGACGAGGGCAAGCGCCGCAACCGCCGCGTTACGGTCACCTTCGCCAAGCCGCAGCCGAAACCCGCCGACCCCGCCGCCGAGGTCGTCTCCACCCTCGGCCCCGACGCGGACCTGACCGCCACGGGCAAGGCGGCAGGCCAGCCCATCGCCATGGAGATCACCGGCCTGCGCCGCCTGGACGGCGGCCTGGGCCTGCTGACCTACAAGGTCACCAACGAGGGCTCGGCCGAGGCGTGGTTCAACGAACTCCACCACGCCCAGGACTGGGAGTCCTACAAGTACCAGGCTGCCAGCAACGTCCGCCTGACCGACGCCACCGCCCGCCGCCAGTACCTGCCCGGCCGCCTCCAGGTCCCCACCGACAACGGCGTGGACTCCTACTGCGCCTGCACCGACGTCTCCGGCGTCCGCCTCGCCACCGAGAAGTTCGCTCCCGGCCAGACCCGCGAGTTCTGGAGCCTGTTCGCCCTCCCGGACACCAAAATCCTCAACGTCAAGATCGCTTCCTTCCGCGACCTCCAGGTCCCCGTCCGGTAAACGCCCCACCCACGCGACCCGGCCCTCCGCTCCCGAAGGCGTCCCCAGCCCCGAAGGAGGGTCTTCCTGTCAGTGGGGCCCGTGGCCGCTGTCGGGTGGCCGGATCCAGGTCCAAGTTGATGAAGCATCGAGCCCCGGTGTCCCGTTGATCGGGTTGCCGGAGCTCGTTCGTCCGGTCAGGGCGTGGACGGGCCGCACCCGCAGCCGCCCTCGGCCGAGGTCCGCGCCGGCACCGACGGTGGCGTCGGCCGGTGCGGTGGTGCTGGTGCAGCAGGCCTGCGGGGCGCCGCCGGCGCTCTTGCCGAGGTTGTCGGCGTCGGCCTTGACCGTGTAGACCTCCCACGGCTCGGCGCCGGGGCCGGTGACCCACACTTTGTCCTGGAGGGCGTAGCAGCAGGAGGTGTCGTTCTCCTCGAACGTCACCAGCCCGGCCTCGGCCAGGCGGGTCGTCGCGGCGGCGACCTCGGCGGTGGTGGCGACCTCGACCCCGAGGTGGTCCAGGCGGGTCGCCTCGCCGGCCGCGCCTTCGATGAGGACGCTGCTCGACGCGCTCAAGGCGGGCGACAGGAACCTCGTCCCACGACGGGCGCCCTGGCCCGGGCGCGCGCTGAACGTTCAGCGCGCGCGACGCCGAAGACGGGGCGGGGCGGGGGCGGTCGTCGTCAGGCGACGGGCTTACGGGCGGCGAACCGCTCGATCATGCCGAGTTTGAAACGGTCGTGCCGTTCCACGGCCAGCCCCATGGCCTGGACCAGCGGCAGCGGCCGGCGGCGGAAGTGCTCACCCTGCAACGGAACACTCACCAGGTCGGCCGCCGCCTGCAGCACCCGGATCGCCCACGACGAAGAGGCGACGTGGTCGGCCAGCAGCAGCAGACCGCCCGGCCGCAGCACACGCTCCATCTCGGCGAGCGCCCGCGACTCGTCGGGGATCGCACACAACGCGAACGTGCAGACCACCGTGCCGAAAAACGCGTCGGGGAAGGGCAGCGCCTGCGCGTCGGCCTGCCGCAGATCGGCCGGCACGCCGAGCACCCCGGCACGGCGCCTGGCCACCGCGAGCATCGCCTCGCTCCACTCCACACCGGTCAGCCGCACCCCGCCCGGATAGTGCCCGAGGTTCAGGCCGGTACCGATCGCGACCTCCAGCACCTCGCCGGACGCCTGCCGGCAGAGCCACGCGCGGGTGTCGCCGAAGAAACGGCGTTCGGCGAAGGCCATCTTCCGGTCGTAGGCCGGGGCCTGGCGGTCCCAGAACGTGCGTAGCCGCAGCTTGCGCGTATCGGAGTCAGCCACCACGGCACCAGCCCTTCTCCCGGTTCCTCGACCCTACCCACCGCGATCACCAGGCGCGAGGACAACGCGAGGCTGCCCCTGGCGCCGTAGAGCAGGTCGGGGGAGCCGAGCCCCGCGTCGACCACGTCTGCGCGGCATAGAGGTTCCGCGACTCCGGCTGCGTCGGTGAAGGTCTCCTTATTCGCCGACTTCGCCGATGCGCGCCGCCGGCAGCCGACGCTCTACAACCCCGCCAGGGACCGATCCACCGTCCGCGGCGCCGCCCTCACGCGCCAGACGCCCGCGACTCGCCGAGCTGATAGCTGATCCCGCTCAGCACGCTTCCGGTGCAGCCGCTGGACAAGAGCGCCAGAGTCGACGCCTTGCAGTTCGCCCAGGGGCGATCCGCCCTCGCCGAGCCGAGAGCGCACCCTTCCACGCCCGGCCACTTTCATGCCCGGCCACGCAGCCCGGCCGCTCCAGCGCGGCGCTGCGCCCTGCCTGCGCTACGGCGACCCTGCGCCACGGAATCCCTCGCCGGAGCCACGGCGCCACGGATTGCATGCCGGAGCCACGGCGAAACGGAATCCCTCGCTGGATCGCCGGGGGAGTGCGGCACCTGCCTGCCCGCCCCGCGCAAACCCCACACCTGACCGCCGCAGAAGGCGCCGCAGACCGTTCAGACGGTCCTCACCCAGCACGGCCCGCATGCGTCCAGATCACACGCCGCCTCCACCAGCCCACACTCGACAGCAGCCAAGCGCGCCTCCGCGCCGCACAGCGCAGCGATCTCCGCATGCAGCACCCTGCACCCCTCCCGATCCGCGGTCGCGGTCGCGGTCGCGGTCGCACCGATGATGCTCGACGCGCTGCCGGTGGCTGCTCGGTCACAGGCTGACCGTAGGGGCGCAGGTCTCCCGAATCCTCCGATGAAGAGGCGACCCGCTACGAACAGGCAGCCCCGCTACCGCGACCGGCCGGCCCACTCCGAGCCCAACATCGCGTACACGACCTCATCGGTCCACTCGCCCTTGACCAGCTCGTTCTCCACCAGGTGCGCCTCACGCCGCATCCCCAGCTTCTCCAGCACCCGCGCCGAAGCCGTATTGCGGCCATCCAGCCGCCCCACGATCCGATGCAGCCCCAGCTCCTCGAACCCCAGCCGCAGCATCTCCCTGCTCGCCTCCGGCGCATACCCCTTGCCGTGGTAGTCAGGGTGCAGCACGTAACCGATCTCGCCCTGCTCGTGCTGCCGGCTGGTCCAGATCAGCAGCGCCTGCCCGATCACCTGCCCCGACTCCCGCAACGTCACGGCAAGGTCGAGCAGATCGCCCTCCTCCCGCAACGCCACCCGCCTCACCCGCTGGTCCAGCATCTCGCGCGAACCCTCAAGATCCCGCGCCTCCCAGTACAGGAACCGCGCCACCTCGGGCAACCGCTCCCATGCATGAACAGCCGCCAGATCATCACGGGTGAAAGGACGCAACGACAGCCGATCCGTCACGATCGGAAAAGAAGGCGTGAGCACGCCCGCAGTCTAGAAACCACACCCCCCGAAGGCGACACAATTTCCACCTGCGGCAGGCCCGGCGACACCGGCTCCCGAGCCGACCCCCACAGCCGCCCTCCCCACAGGCCCGCACACCCGCGCCACCTAAGCTGACCCGCATGCACCTCGACGCCGCCCGCAAACTCTGGCAACCCACCCCCGGCTGGCTCAACACCGCCAGCTACGGCCTGCCGCCCACCCCCGCCTACGACCAGCTCCAGACCGCACTCACCCAATGGCGCCACGGCAGCACCGACTGGCAACCCTGGGACGACCAGGTCACCCACTCCCGCGCCGCCTTCGCCACCCTCATCGGCGCCCCCACCGCCGACATCACCGTCAGCTCCACCGCCTCCCAGATCGTCTCCCAACTCGCCACCGCCCTCCCGCCAGGCGCCCGCGTCCTCATCCCCGACATCGAATTCACCAGCAACGTCTACCCGTGGGCCGTCGCCGCCCACGTCGACACCGCACCACCCGACCGGCTGGCCGACGCCATCACCCCCGACACCACCGCCGTCGCCTTCAGCCTCGTCCAGTCGGCCACCGGCAAGCTCGCCCCCCTCGACGACATCATCCAGGCCGCCCGCGCCCACGACACCCTCGTCATCGCCGACGCCAGCCAAGCCTGCGGCTGGCTACCCCTCACCACCGACGGCCTCGACGCCCTCGTCTGCGCCGCCTACAAATGGCTCATGTGCCCCCGCGGCGCCGCCTTCGGCTACCTGTCACCCCGCCTGCGCGAACGCATGACACCCACCGCCGCCAACTGGTACTCCGGCACCAGCATGTACGGCATGCCGCTCACCCACCACCCCGACGCCCGCGCCTTCGACCTGTCACCGGCCTGGTTCTCCTACGTCGCCGCCGCCCCCACCCTCGACCTGCTCAACCAGCTCGACATCCACGACATCCACCGGCACAACCTCGCCATGGCCAACCGCTTCCGCACCGGCCTCGGCCAACCGCCCGGCGACAGCGCCATCGTCTCCCTCGACAGCCCCCACCCCGACACCCCCCAACGCCTCGAGCGCGCAGGCGTCCGCATGGCCGTACGCGCCGGAAAACTACGCGCCAGCTTCCACCTCTACACCACCGAACTCGACGTCGACCTCGCCCTGGAGGCCCTGACATGACCGTGCTGCACATCGCCTACGCCACCGACTGGCACCACGCCCAGCAAAGCGGCGAATACCGCATCTCCACCCGCGGCCGCACCCTCGACCAGGAAGGCTTCATCCACCTCAGCGCCGACCGCCGCCAAGCCCGAACCGTCACCGACCGCTTCTATGCCGACGTCACCGAGCCGCTCCTCCTCCTGGAGATCGACCCCACCGGCCTCGACATCCGCTACGAGACCCCACCCGGAACCGACGAGACCTTCCCCCACCTCTACGGCCCCCTGCCCACCAGCTCAGTGACCGCCGTTCACGAACACAACACCCGCTGAATCCGCCGCGACGCCACCCACAACCCAACCCCCGCCAGCACCACCAGATACAGCGCGTGCCCCGCCAGCGCCCACTCCAGCCGCCCCAACGCCAGACCCCGCACCAACTCCACCGCGTGATACAGCGGCGTCACCTCCACCACCGCCGCCAGCACCGGCGGATAACCCCCCACCGGCGCGAACGTCCCCGAGAACAGGAACAACGAGAACTGCGCCGCCGTCATCAGATCGAAGTCCTGCCACCCCCGCAAGAACGTCGACACCGCCATCCCCGCAGCCCCGAACGCCACCCCCACCAGCATCGTCGCCGGAAAAGCCGCCAGCGCCCACCACGGCTCGGCCAACCCCATCACAGCCATCACCAGCAAGAACGCCGCCGTATAGAACGCACTGCGCATCATCGCCCACGTCAGCTCACCCAGCGCCACCTCGATCGGCCGCACCGGCGTCGCCAGGATCGCCTCGAACGTCTTGGCGTACTTCATCTTGAAGAAGAAGTTGAACGTCGTCTCGGCCAGCGCACCGTTCATCGCCGACGCCGCCAGCATCGCCGGAGCCACGAACACCGCATAGGACACCACCCGCCCATCACCCAGCGGAATCCGCCCCACCAGCGCACCCACACCGATCCCGATCGACAGCAGGTACAGCAACGGCTCGAAAAAACCCGACACCAGCACCAGCCAGTACGAGGCCCCGCTCCGCAACGCCCCCACATTGCGGCCCACCACCGCACCGACCCGCCCCGCCGACACCCGCCGGGCCACCACCAAGGTCACCATGATCAGTCCTGAAGTCGCTTACGGTAGGCGACGGCCGCCCAATACAGCCCCGCCACACAGAACACCAGCAGATAACCCACGTGCGCCCACACCGGCCACGGGGGAGCGGCACCCAACGTCGCCGCCCGGCACAACTCCACCGCATGCCACAACGGCGACGCGTACGCCACCAACCGCACCAGCGCCGGCAACTGCTCCACCGGAAAGAACACCCCCGCGAACAACGTCGAGGGAATCATGACGAACCGAAACAGCAACGCGAAGTAACTGTCATGATCGATCGACGCCGCGAACGCCGTCACCGGCGCCGCCACCGCGACCGCCAGCAAAGCCACCACCGGCACCGTCGCCACCGACCACACCGACGCCAACGCCCCGAACGCACCCACCACGACCAAGAACACCACGGCCGCGATCAGCACCCGGAACACGATGTACAGCATCCACCCGCGCACCATGTCCCACGCCGACACCCGCGTGGCGAACATCGCGTGCGCACCCCGCGTCCACTTGAACTCACCCATCACGCTGTAGGTGCACTCACCGACCGCCATCTGGAACGCCGTCGAGGCCAACACCCCCGGCACGATCCACTCCACGTACGGCACGCCACCCACCGTGCCGACATAACCGCCGACACCCAGCCCGATGCTCGCCAGGAACAACAGCGGCAACAGGAACGACGAGAACAACGACGCCCGCCACAACCGCCTGTACAGCGTCAGATGCCGCTCCAGCACCGCCACCGTCGGATGCGCCATCAGTCCACCAACGTCCGGCCGGTCAGGTGCAGGAACACATCCTCCAGCGACGAACGCCGCACCAGCACGCTGGAGGGCGCCAGCCCCCTGCGATGCACCTCCGCCACCGCATCGTCCCCGTCCTTGGCGTACAGCAGGATCCGATCAGGCAGCACATCCACCCGATCACCCACCCCCGACAACCGCTCCGTGAACCCCCGCAGCGGCGCACCCCCGAACCGCAACTCCACCACCTCGGGCGACGAATACGTCTCGATCAGCGACCGCGGCGACCCCTCGGCCACGATCCGCCCGCCGTCCATCACCACCAACCGATCACACAACTGCTCGGCCTCGTCCATGTAGTGCGTCGTCAACACCAACGTCACCCCACGCTGCTTCAACCGGAACAACCGCTCCCACAGCAGATGCCGCGCCTGCGGATCCAGCCCCGTCGTCGGCTCGTCCAGCAACACCAGATCAGGCTCGTTCACCAACGCCCGCGCGATCGTCAACCGCCGCTTCATCCCACCCGACAGCGGCTCCACCTTGCTCGACGCCTTCTCCGTCAACTGCGCGAACTCCAGCATCTCCGCCGCCCGCTCCCGCGCCTGCGCCCGCGACAACCCGAAGTAACGCGCATACGTCGTCAGGTTCTCCCGCACCGTCAGATCGGGATCGAGATTGTCCAGCTGCGGGCACACACCCAGCCGCGCCCTGATCGCCGGCCCCTCCCGCACCGGATCCATCCCCAGGATCCGCAACTCACCGGCCGACGGCATCGACACACACGAGATCATCCGCATCGTCGACGACTTGCCGGCCCCATTGGGCCCCAGGAACCCGAACGCCTCGCCGGGCGCCACCTCCAGATCGATGCCGTCCACCGCGGTGAAGTCACCGAACCGCTTGACCAGCCCGCGCGCGTAGATAAGAGGATGAAGAGCAGCCACGAGCCCGCACCCTAACCAACGCCACCGACAAAACCGCAACCGATTAAATCAACGCCATGGACACCCGCACCGCCGCCCAACACTTCGCCGACACCTGGCAGCAGGCCTGGACGCACCACGACATCGACGCCCTCGCCGGCCTCTACGCCGACCACGCCGTCCACACCAGCATGCCCTTCCGCCCACCCCACCACGGCAAAGCGGCCATCCTCGACTACATCCGCTGGTCCTTCGACGGCGAGACCCCCATCACCGTCTCCTTCCACACCCCGCTCGTCGACGCCGACCGCGCCGCCATCGAGTTCCGCGTCCACGCCCTCGACGGCGACCAGCCCACCGTCCTGGCCGGCTGCGTCTTCGCCCGCTTCGACCCCGACGGCCTCGCCGTCGAAACCCGCGACTACTGGCACACCCAACCGGAACCACACGATCACACAACGTGACGAACTCGCGGCCAGTCGCCAACCCCACCGCCACCACCATCGGGGCAACCGATCGATGCACGCGGTGACCAGCCCGCCCCGGCGACGCAGCGCCGACAGCAGACGGCAGGCGGCGGGCGGCACTCCGGGCCTCCCACACTTCCACCCCTCAGCCCCGCCTGCCCCCCGCACCTCCAGCGCAGGGCCATGGCCGGCTCGCCAGCCCACCAACTCGCCGCCATCGGGCGCGTACCGCCCGACGCCGCCCGGCAGCGGGGTA
>NZ_JBEXMT010000033.1:0-116658 GCF_040610675.1 Nonomuraea sp. NPDC003804 | reverse complement strand
CCGCCTCCTCCCCGGGTGCCCTTTTTCCCTGCTCCAGGCGCGTTTGTGGCCCCCCCCGGCCCACTTACATACATTCTGGGGCGGCTGCGAGCGCCCCCCACGCCTCTGCGTTTCTCTGCCGGCGGGTTCTCGCCTTTTCGGTAATTGTTTCTTGGGTTGCGAATGTTCATCCTTTGTCAGTGGATGCCGCTGCTGCTGCCATTGGCTGCGCCGTTGGCGCTGCCACCGCCGTCGAGCTGGACCACGTGAGCGGGCACGGTGGCGGCACCGGCGGGCTGGGCGGCCAGCGCCACGGGTGCGGCGAGGGCGAACATCGCTACTGTTCCGGCTGCGAGAACGTGCTTCATGCTGGTCATCGAGATCACTCCATGTCGAATCAATTGTGCCCTGGGTGTGAGACCCGGGCTGGTGTCCCGGAATTGTGTGATGAATCCGGTTATTTCGTGATAAGCGGTGCAACCATGTGGTCGAGGCCCCTATTCCGTGACCGCTGCGGATTTCCGATAAAGGGGCATGCGCAGACCTTTGTTTGACGTATCACATGTGCGAGTATTCGCCGGGAATGGCGACGGTCACGCAGATGGGGAATCGCCCGCCTCCTGGTCAAGGAAGCAGGCGGTTCTGTCACGAACACGTCAGCGTCGGATGAGGCCGTTCGCCACCGGCGGCGGTGACGCGGCACCTCACGCTCTGAGCGGTCGCAGCCCCGTGCTCCACGAGACCACCTGGTCGAGCAGCTTGCTCAGCATGTCGTCCTGGTGCGCGGCGGGCTTGAAGGTGGTGAAGTCCTGGAAGTCGGCGTGCAGGTGCAGTTCCACGGCCGCCTGCACATCGGCCACCTTGACCTGGCCGAGCACCTGCCGCAGGTGCTCGGCCGCCCGGACACCGCCGCTGACGCCGTAGCCGACCACGCCCGCGGCCTTGTCGTGCCACTCGGCGAACAGGAAGTCGATGGCGGTCTTGAGCGCGCCGCTGGTGGAGTGGTTGTACTCGGGTGTCACGAAGACGAAGCCGTCGAGGCCGGCGATGGTGCCGGACCAGGCCTTGGTGTGCGGGTGCTCGTAGACACCGGTGGCCGCGGCGAGCGGCTCGTCGAGGTGGGGCAGGCCGTAGTCCTTCAGGTCGACCAGCTCGTAGTGCGCGTCGCCGCGCCTGACCGCGTGGTCGTGGACCCAGCGGGCGACGGCCTCGCCGTTGCGTCCCGGCCGCGTGCTGCCGACAATGATGCCAATTCTGATCATTTCTCTACCTTCAGGATGACTTTTCCGCGAACAGCGCCGCGCTCGGCGGCACGGTGCACGTCCGCCAGGGACTCCAGTGGGCGCGCGTCCGCCTCGACCTTCACCACGCCCTTGTCGATCAGCGCCACCAGCTCGGCCAGCTGGCCCGGGTCGTTGCGGGCCACGAACCGGACGGCGCGCGGATGCTCGATCGGCTCGGTGATCGAGACGAACCGCCTGGCCAGCCCGGTCACCGACGCGGGCACCCCCGGCACCAGGTTGATCAGCACGTCGCTGCCGCCCGGCAGGTCGGTGCTGGTGTAGTCGACGACCTCGTCGGCGCCCAGCGTGCGTACGGCCGCGGCGCTGCGCGGGCTCGCCGTCGCCACCACGTGCGCCCCCGCGTGCTTGGCCAGCTGGACCGAGAACAACCCGACGCCGCCACCGGCCCCGTTGATCAGCACCCGGCTGCCGGGACCGATGCGGGCGTGCTCGAAGACCGCCTGCCACGCGGTGAGCCCGGCCACCGGGACGGCCGCCGCGTCCGCCAGCGGAATCCGCTCCGGCGCTCTGGCCAGCAGGCCGGCCGGCGCGACCGCGTACTCCGCCGCCGCCCCGTCGATGAGCCCGATCACCCGATCGCCGGGCGCGAAGTCACCCGCCCCGGTGACCACGGTGCCCGCGACGTCCAAACCGAGCGTGTGCGGCAGCGTGACGGGGAGCACGTCCCGCAACAGGCCCATGCGCAGGCCGACCTCCGACGGGTTGAACGAGGTCGCGGCCACCCTGATGAGCACCTCGTCCGGCCCGGGCCTCGGCACCGGCACCTCGTCCAGCGAGATCACCGAGGCGTCGCCGTACTCGTGGATGCGGGCGGCCCGCATGGTGCCGAGGAAGCCGGCGGCGTGCTCGCTCGCCCACGCCTCGAACGTGCTCGCGGGCGCTCCGGTGATCTCCTCGAAGGTCCTGGTGGTCGGGCCAGGCCCGGCCAGACCGCGCAGCATCTCGTCCACGGCCGCCGGCGGCAGGCCCAGGTCGAGCAGCCGCTGCCTGGACTCCTCCGGAGGCTCCTCCTCCCAGCGCAGCGGCCGGCCGATCGCCGCGCCGATCGTGCTCGCCTGCTCGCGCCGGGTCAGCGGCCGGGATCCGGTCAGCGTGTAGACCGCGCCGTGGTGCCCCTGATCGAGCAGCGCGCGCACCGCGACGGCAGCGACGTCCCGCTCGTGGATCGGGGCCAGGGTCGCCTCGCCGTACGGCTGCCGCACGACGCCCGCGCGGACCTGCTCGGCCCACCGCAGGGTGTTGGCCGCGAACGCGTGGGGGCGCAGCACCGTCCACTCCCGCGCCGTCCCGGCGATCAGGCGCTCGATCTCGACCTCGTGCGGGCGGGCGGCGGCCGAGGACAGGTAGACCACCCGCCGGGCCCCGATCAGCTCCAGCACCTCGCGGGCGCCCTCGGCTGAGGCGAACGGCCACAGCAGGAAGACCGCGTCCACGCCGTCGAGAGCCGCCCGGAGCGCGGCAGGGTCGGTCAACTGCCTCGTCACCGTGCGGACGTCGGCGCCCGCGTGTTCCAGTTGGGTCACCAGCGGGCGGCCGATCGTGCCGGTCGCCCCGCTGACCAGGACTCTTGTCATGCCGTCAACCGTAGGAGGCCGGTGGAAGACAGCCAATACGTTCCTATCTCCGATTCATACGCCATCGTCTTCATAGCTAGACTTCGTTCCGTGGACGTGCTGAGCGACGTGATCGCCTCGATGCGGATGGGCCGGCCGCGATCGGCCCGGGTCGAATGGTCGGCGCCCTGGGGTCTCCGGTTCCCGTCAGCCCCGGGCTCGGCGGGCTTCCAGGTGGTGCTGCAGGGGTCGTGCTGGGCCGTCCCGCCGGAGGACGAACCGATCCCCGTGGGCACGGGCGACGTGCTGTTCTTCCCGCACGGGCACGGCTACGCGCTGGCCGACTCGCCCACCAGCCCGATCGCCGAACCCGACTGCGACCCGTACGGGGAGGCCGAGCTGTTCGCCTCCGCGTCCATGGAGGGCGCGGGGCCCGTCACCGTCACGCTCTGCGGCGGCTACCAGCTCGATTCCAGCCGCGCGCATCCGCTGCTCAGAGGGCTGCCCGAGATGATCCACCTGCCTGCCAGGGTGGGGCACAACACCGAGCTGCGCGCCGCCGTCGAACTGCTCGGCAAGGAGATCGACGACCCGCGGCCCGGCGCGGACACGGTGGTGTCGGCGCTGCTGGACATGCTGCTGCTGTACATCCTGCGCGCCTGGCTCGACGCCTCGACGGAGCACTGCAAGGTCGACAGCTGGGCCGCCGCGCTGGCCGACCCCGCCATCAGCGCCGCACTCGACGGCATCCACCGCGACCCCGCCCACCCCTGGACGGTCGAGTCGCTGGGCCGCCGTGCCGGGCTGTCCCGCGCGGCGTTCTCCCGCCGGTTCACCCAGCTCGTCGGGCAGCCGCCGCTGACCTATCTGACCTGGTGGCGGCTGGGCACGGCCGCGCGCATGCTCCGCGACTCCGACGCCGCGCTGAGCGAGATCGCCGCCGCGGTCGGCTACGGCTCGGAGTTCGCCTTCGCCAACGCCTTCAAACGCGAGTACGGCACGGCCCCAGGCAAATACCGCCGACAGGGCTGCCCGGCGGCATAACCCCGGATGCCCTGAAGCAGCCGCCGCGCGGCGAGACGCCCAGCGCGGCCGCGGGAGCCGGTCGACCTGCCCTTCCGCCCGGCCGCCCGCTCGTCGGCGACGGGCTCGCGACCCGCTCGCCGGCGGCTGACGTCGGCCGCCCTGTCCGTCCGCTGCTGGGCACTCCTCCGCAGATATCTCCGCGAACAAGAGGGGTTATCTACATAGATGTCCCTTTGATGTGGATTTGTCCGGGTAGAGCGACGACTGCGGAGAGGCAGGCCTGAGGGGGATGGGCGCATGCTCACCATGGCGTTCGTCATCCTGGTGGCGCTCCCGGTCGGGGGCCTGGCCTTCCTGCTGGCCATGGCCGCGCTGGAGGCGGCCGTCTTCGGCTACCGCGCAACGTCCACGCCGGAACAGGGCCCGGAGCGGCCACCCAGAGCGGCTCCGCCACAGGGCGAACCGTAGTTTCCGTACGGCGGGCCGTCGGCCGTTAGTCCCGCCGGGGCAGCCCTGGCAGGCTGATCGGCAGGTCGTGGACCTGCGGCGGTCAGGGGATGACGTCCGCCACGATGGTGGCGGCGGCCTTCCGGCAGGAGGAAAGCCGCCCGCTGCTGTTCGCCTGAGCGGCGGAGTTGCTGGCGCAACGCCACCCGCCGACGGTCGCCACCCCCGCACTGCCCTGCTTGGGAGTGTCGGCTCGGTAATAGGAACGGAAGGTCCGAACGGCCGCCCGGCAGTCGGCGCGTCCTTCGAGAACCGCGACCGCGGCCATCGGGCCGCCGTTGGGCGGCTGGATCTCACCGCACACGGTGCCCGGCCCCACCAGCACCGGCCTGCGCTCCGGCACGCTCTTCCTGGGGGCCGGCGATGTCGAGACGGCGAGGTCGGTGGTGGGGGAGACCGGCGCGGTCCGTCGCTCGGGTTCTTCCCGGCAGGCGCTCAGCGAGAGCATCAACAGCAGAACGCAGACAGCGGCACGTGTACGCGCGGGCGCGACAGGCATGAGGGTCCTTCCTCTTCGTTCGTCGGACATGGACCCTCGCCATCGGGGTCAGGCGCTGCCGCCAGCCTGCTCCACGGCGGCGCCCACCGCGAGTAGCAGGAATGCCGATCTTCATCAGAATGCTGCCATGCGGCAGCGTGACCTCGACTCGGGCGCCCCCGCTTCCTGGTCCGATCGCCTTGGGTGCCGTGGAGCGAGGTGGAAGGGGCCAGGCGGTGCTGGGCCGACTTCTTCCACACCCGCAGCTCGGCCGCCGACGTGGCACGGCTGACCTCGGCGCCGCGCATGGCCTGCCACAAGGACCAGCCGGACACCGCCCACCCCTTCCGCCTGTGCGCCGGCTGGCCGGCCGTGGTCGGACCGGAGCACATCGGTGTCCGGATGAGCCTGCTGCGCGGACGGCTGCCCGGCGGCGCCGTCGATCCGGACCGGCGCGACTGGCCGCCGCTGCACGCCTCGCTGCACGAACTGCTCGCCCGCCGCGATGCCCAGTTGGCCGCCGGTCCGGCCCGGCGTGACACAGGGGGCGGCACTCGAGCAGCCGGGCGGCCCCACACCGCCCAGGACAACAGATGATCAGCCGATCCGGGGCACCGCCGACCTCGGCCGTCATCTCCGCCGCGGCGCCGACGGGTCCGGCGAGCGGCGATGTGATCGAGCCGACCGCGGTACATGCCCCCGGCAGCGCTCCGGAAGCTGGGGACGGCCCCCCTCCGGATCCGACCACCCGCCGGACCGTCAACCTCCAGCCAGCATCGGGACTGGCGCCGCCGGCGCCGCTGGTGGCCGGCGTCGGCGACATCGCCGGGCTGCGGCCGCGCCGGGCCCGGCGCGACGGCGGCGAGGTACCCGGCGCCGACGTCGACCTCGTCGACGCCCTGGACCGGCTCACCTGGAACGTGGTGGCCGCCTGGCTGGCCGACTGCCCGCTGGCCAGCACCCGGCGGACCCGGCTGCAGGTGCTGACCGCGTTCCTGCGCTGGCTGCTGGGGTGCCGGTAAGAAACGTGTCATGAGCCCCACATGAGCGTGATCCGGACCTCGCCGCCGCCTGAGAACGACCTCGTTCAGGGAGAACCAGTACGTGTACCCAGGTCGTATCCGGTGGGCCGGGGTCGAGCAGGCTCGTCTGGTCATCACCACCTACAAGGGCGGGGCGAGGCTGCGCCAGAGCCTCGCCGTCGCCGGCAGCCCCTGCCGAGCCACCGGGCGCGCAGGTCGCGACCGGCTGGCCCGAGCACCGCGGCGACCTCGAGGACGCGTCTCACGCTATCGCCTGGCCGACGCTGTCACACATGCTGCGGCCGGTGGCCGGATGAGGCCACGGGACGGAGATGTTCACGGCAGTCCTCTTTCGAGGCTGATGGGGCGCGAGTGGCGGAGCCGATGCGATCTCCCCCGTGCGACCAGGCCGAGGCTTAGGCGCTTTCGACCCGGACCTCGCGGTTCGCGCCAAGGAGACAAGTCCGTGCGGGGCGCTGCTGGTCGCGGCCGAGCGGAAGGCCGAGACGTAATGGGCGGCCCGCAATTGAAATGTGAGTCCCACTCTGTTTGTTTCGGTCCAGCCTGGCAGATGGTGACTATTGTGAGCGCAGTTGTGGCTCTTTAACGTCAGCGGCGTGGGCCCTCCCGGGCCCCGGTCAGGAGGCGCAACGGTGGGGCTTCTACGAGAAGACGGCGGCGACGTAACCGGCCTAGTGAAGGGATGACGTCGCGTGTCACAACCAGACGAGAGCGTAATGGTCAAGAGTCTCGGCTCGACATACTGGCGCTGGCGTCAATACCAGGAAAAGACACTCTGGTGTTGGAACGCGACGACGATCAGCATCGCGAACTTCTACGCCAACGCGCAGGTTTGGACCCAGTGCGGATTCGCCGCCGCAGTCCTCAACAGGGACGACTCCAGGCTCGCCGACCAGCGACCGTTCCGCTGCTGCCCAGATGGCGAGTTACGCGGGGACTGCAACCAGGGCTGGTGGCCGGATTTCGGGCCGCTGCAGCAAGCCGGGGTCCAGGTCCCTGTTGCCGACGGTGACAGATATTCCGTCGACGCGACGTGGGTGGGCAACAGGTGGGTGGAGGTCAGAAGGCTCAGGGAGTTGACGAAGAACGAGGTCAAAGCGGAGATAGACGCCGGACGCCCAGTCATGATGAACATCGGCTGGGGTGGCGGCCTCTCCGGCCACATCGTCAACATCTGGGGGTACAGCTACCGTCCGGAGACCGGTGAACTGGTGCACGTATGGGTGCATGACCCGTGGGAGGGTACTCACGGGACATACGCGGGCCAGGAGAACGATCCCATCATGTGGGTCGCATGGGAGACGCTCTTCGGCGGCTACCCGGGCGGCCCGAACGGCACCTGGAACAGGACCTTCAAGACTCGGCGAAACTAGCCTCAGGGAGCATGCGATGCCGTTGAACATGCCTGAACCGCCGGGACGGATTCGGGACGAAACACGGTCCCAGCTCGGCCTCATCGCCAGAGCCGGCGGAGAGGGCCCCAAACTGCTGGGCGAGGTCTCCCCGGATGACGTGGAGGTGTCCACCCCACACCGGGTGTTCGCCCTGCTCGTCAAAGACATCGAGGCTGGCGGCGGCCTGGAAGTGGCGCAGCCGGTGGGCTGGCGATTCCTGCTGGAGTCCGGCGGCAATGTGCTCGCCGGCGCCGAAGTCGCCGAAACACCGGACCGCACCTTCCCGCCAACGTTCTACAGAAGCTCATCCGTTGGAGCCACCGCGACCGCGGTCAGAGCCGCACGAGCCCTTCCGCAGCTCCAACTGGCCGGGTTCGATCTCCGACTCCTGCGGATCCCCGAGCTCTACCAGGTTGCCCTGTGGTTGCACTCACCCAACACCGATCTACTCATACCGCTGGCACCCTCCCCGATCGGGCGCGAGGGCCAGGTCACGCCACCACCGGTGTTCTTCCGGGAACTCGCTGCCCGTGCCCAGGAGTACAGAGCCCGCCAGCCCCGCGACCGGGAGCCGACCTAACGCCATACGCTTGACTTTCGGGCCTACGCTGTCGTGCCGGCGTGCCGGGCGCCTCTCGCTCAGACCGTGAGGTCCTGTGCGAGAGGCGGTGAGCGGTGGCCGGGCCGGGCCAGAAGCTCTGCTTGCGGACGCGCATGTAGCGGTCGCCCTTGACGACGTAGAACGCGGTGAAGGCGCCGACAAGGCCGGGAACCAGGCACGCGGCCGACAGGCCGGAGTCGAAGGTGGTGTCCTTCAGGTCGGGGAAGGCGACGGAACTGTCCCAGGGGTCGCCGTGGAGCACCGTTTCATTCATCAGCGGCCGCTCTGCCAGCGCGCCGAGTTTCTCCAGCCGCAGCCGGCCGCCGACGAACTGCACCGCGGTGTTGCCGCCGAGCCCGTCCAGCACTCGGGTGTAGGCGGCCTCCAACGCGCCGGCGAGCTCGGCCAGATGCCCGGCGGGCTTCCAACTCGTCAGACGAGCAGGCCGGCCGCGCACCACGTGCGGGAGGCGCTGGAGCCGGTCACCGAGGGGCCGGGTTCGGCTCAGCGAAGATCGCCGGTGATGATCCACAGATGGCCGAACGGGTCACGAATGCGGCCCGAGCGCTTGCCGTAAGGCCGGTTCTCGATCGGCACGACCACTTCGGAGCCGTGTTCGATCATGCGTTCACCGACTGCGTCCGGGTCGTCGACCTCGATCTCGAGGAGGACCGCGGAGCCGCCGAGATCGTCTGGCGACAGCCACCCCCACGAGGAGACGGCAGGCGAGACGCGGAAGGACGAATCACCGATGCGGTGGTCCACGACGGAGGGCCGGCCATCATCACTCAGTGGGGCCCGGAAACGCCAGAGCGGATTCGCCGGCACCGGCGGCCACGAGCCGGCCCCGGGCGGTCTCGAAGCGGACGAGCCGCTGGTATTCCTTCGGCGTCACACCGAACTCGGTACGCACCATGCTACTCAGGTGCCGCCGGGAGCACCCGAGCAGTTCTGCGGCTTCCCGCACCCGGGAAGTGCTGGACAGGGCCGCGAGCGTGGCCCGCATCCTGTAGTGGTCAGCGCGCTCGCCGTGCCGGGCCAGGCCGGCGAGCAGGGAGTGTTCGACAAGGGCGCGACGTTGTGGCCAGGACCGGCAGGCCATCAGACGCTCTGGCAGGTCGGCCATCGCCGGGACGACGTCGGCGAGGTCGATGACATGCCCGGCCAGCGCCGCCGCCGGGACTCCCAGCAGTGCGCTGACACCCGGTGGGCGGAGTGTCAGCCACACGCCGCGCGTGCACCTCTCTTGCCTGAGCTCGGCCGCGTTCAGATGGAGTCCGGCTACAACGGCTCGGAGCCGTGTGGAGGGCCCGGGCCGCCCGACCCATGCGATCTCGAGCGATTCCTCCTCGGGGATCGTGATCGACACCGTGGACGAGGGAAGCCCGCGATGAACGCCGACCGGCTTTGACCCGAGATCGTACGAATCCAGTGTCGCCACGAACGGCGCCAGGGCCGTGGACATCAGATTGGCACGCACAGTCACTCCGTCACCATATGTGCCGGAATCCATGGGGGGTGATCTGTGAGCGGTCGAGCGGTGTCAGTTCCGGATTGATCTCGCCCCTGATCGTGCTCCCGACCTGCAACTGGTCACTTCATGGCGGACGGATCGCGGCCAACTCTCCCCATGGATGTGGCCATTTCCTGGAGCCGAGTGGCTCGGCAAGCGCTCCGTCTCGATCCCGCGGCGAAGCCGTACATGTCCGGGCCGCGCGACGAGAAGGTCCTCGCCAGGACCGTCGCCCGGTACGGACGCGTTGACCTGCTCTGCATCGACGAACTCGGCTACGTGGGACTCGACCGGCACGGCGCCGCACTCCTCTTCCAGGTGCCTGGCCGCGGGTGTCGCGCAGGAGGGGCCAGGCCTGCTCGCCGCCGCCGTTGGGGTCGCCGGTGGTGGCGAAGCGGATCCAGGCGCTGATCAGCCGGTCACCGAGGTCGGCCTGCCGGGGCGACAGCTTCTCGAACAGGGCCAGGCCGAACAGGTACGGCAGCTCGGCCATGTGCTGGGCGGCGGCCGGGAAACTGGGCTTCGGGTAGCCCGCGAACCCTCGTCGTGGTTGGCGCCCAACAGCACGGGGACACGGTTGAACCGGCCTGTGCGCAGAGCCTCGTCGGCCGGGAGCGGCAGCGCGGGCGTCCCGCTGACCGGGCGCGGCTTCCGCGCCGTGCCGTAGACCTCCAGCAGCTTGCCGATCGGGACCTCACGCAGACAGGCCGCCACGTCGGCCACGTCGGCGCAGCCCGCCTTCTCGATCACCTCGTCGCTGTCGGCCTGGGCCGCGGCCTTGATACGGGAGGCGTTGCCCGGGGTGCCGCAGGGGGCGCGGTGAACACGGTCCCGACGGCCTGGTGACCAGAACGACAAGAGCCGTGTAACGAGAGATTGTTACGCACGGTTCTGTAGGAGCCCCGGGCTGAGACGCCCGGGGCGACCCGACCGGTGGCACCCCTTCAGTGCGCGCCCGTGGGCATCTCCAGGAGGTCGTCGACATCGCGGACGATGGGCGGTTCCTTGATCCAGGTCATCGTGAGGGCGGCGACCGCGAGCAGGACGCCGGCGAACATGATCGCGTTGGTCGGATCGCCACCGAGGAGGTTCTCGAAGATCCAGCCGAAGGTCACGGTCTGGATGAGCATCGGCACGACGATCATCATGTTGATGATCCCCATGTAGACGCCGTAGCGCGTGGACGGGATCATGCGCACGGCCATGATGTACGGCACGCCCATGATCGAGGCCCAGGCGATGCCGAGACCGATGATCGGGAGGAAGAGCAGGTACTTGTTCGTGAGGTTGGCGAAGATCAGCAACCCGGTCGCGGCGCACAGGAGGCAGAAGATGTGCACCCACTTGGCGCCGCGTCGGCGAGCCAAGGCGACCAGCGGGAACGCGACGCAGAAGGTGACGATGTTGTACCAGCCGTTGACGGCACCGGTCCATGAGACGGCTTCCGCGTACCTCGGATCGTCGGCGGTCACGCCGTAGACGGATTCGGCGATGGAGAGGGAGACGTACTGCCAGTAGCAGACCATGGCGTACCACTGGAACAGGTACACCAGCGCGAGCTTGCGCAGCTCGGGGGGCATCTCGACGATCGCCTCCCAGATCTCTCGAACAGCGCTGCCGAGGCCGCCCTTCTTGGCTCGGATCGCCGCCAGCTCCTCCTTGCTCGGAGGCAGCTCCGGTGTGGTCAGAACCGACACCAGAACGGTCGCGATGGAGCAGACCGAACCGAGAAGGAACGAGGCGACGACCCAGTAGGGGATGCCGGCGGACGTCGCTCCGCTGATGACGGTCTGGAAGACGAACAGCGAGACGTTGGCAAGAGTGATCCCGAACCCGGTGAAGAAGCTCTGCGCGAGAAAGCCCTTGGCCAGCTGCGACGGCGGCAGCCGGTCGGCGATGAACGCCCGATAGGGCTCCATGGCCGTGTTGTTGCTGGCGTCGAGGATCCACAGGAGCAGCACAGCCGTCCAGAGGGCGGCGACGAACGGGAACAGGAACAGGCAGACACTGCAGCCGATCGCCCCCACGATGAAGTACGGCTTGCGCCGCCCCCACCGCGGGCTCCAGGTGCGGTCGGACATCGCTCCGATGAGCGGCTGGATGAGCAGTCCGGTGACGGGTCCGGCGAGGTTGAGCAGCGGCAGCTCCTCAGGAGAGGCCCCGAGGAAGTTGTAGATGGGGTTCACCGCGGTCTGCTGCATGCCGAAGCTGTACTGGATGCCGAAGAATCCGACATTCATCAGCAGGATCTGCCGCATGGTCATCAGCGGTTTCTGCCGCACGATGGTGATGTGCGCAGTGGGGGCTTCCGTCGCCGTCATCAGGCCCCCTCTCGGGTCCGCCGCCGGGCCAGGTAGTCCTCGAGGCGGTCGAGTTCCAGCTCCCAGCCCTTGCTGTGGTAGCCGGCCACCTCAGGCTCGAAGGGGCCCTGGACGACGCGCACCAGGGTGTGGTCGCGTCCGGTCTTGGTGAACTCGACCCGCAGCTCCAGCGGCACGTCAGGGTCGATGTCAGGGTCACCCGTGATCCGCTGGCGTGCGACGAAGACATCCGGCTCGAAGTACTCGATGAACACCGCATTGGTCGTCACCCGGGTAGTGGGATCGTTGTCACGGACCTTGACGTGGTGGTGACGTCCGCCGAGCCGCAGATCGGACGTGACCGTATCCGGCTCCACGTGCCAACCGGGACTGCCGCGCCACTGCGCCATCTCCTCTGGAGCCGTCCAGGCGCGGAACACCTCCGGCCGCGGGTAGTCGTACTGCCTCTCCACCACAACCATCACGTTGGCGGCCATGGGGCCCTCCAGCCCGACAGTGACCGGCCATCGGTCGGATCGGCTCGGCCCCGCCCTGCATTCGTAGGATCCCTCCGGGTTGCGAAATCTGTCCAGCCCGCGAATGCCGTGGTCAGGGGGTTGGCGGACGGGCGAACGGCACCTTCGTCACACCTTGGTGTCGCCTCCGGACATGCCCCTTCCTGGCGGCGACACGGGCAGTATGAGCCGGCTGTCCAGGCGCATGCATTCCGAGCGTCGCCGCAGCTTCTGCCCCCTGAGCTCCGGAGCGAGCCGGCGGTCACGGACGGACACCGACAGGGCGGCCGTTCCGCTGCCGCAGGCGGGCTACAGCACCTCGTACATGCGGATCGCGACGACGTCCTCGCTCTCGCCTTCGGGGCGGGCGAGTCCGACGAACACGGTCTCGGCGAGCCATCGGTGGGCGGCGGCGTCGGTACGGAAGACGGGCGAGGTCCGGTAGTAGAGGCCGGCGTGCGTCACCTGGAGGCCCTCGTCGTGCTGGTCCAGGCTTTGCGGACCTGGCCGGTAGTAGCCGCGGTTGACGATGTCGATGACCGCGCCGTCGTCGGCCTGGATCAGGTAGCGCGCGTCCAACTCGCACACCTCGCCACGGGTGCTGTGCCAGTCACCGCCTCCGGAGAGCACCGTGCCGCGCAGCCGCGGGCCGGTGACGGTTCCGCCGACGATCGGGGTGAACTCGGTGCGTTCCCCGTCGCCGTGGCCGATGTGCAGCGTCGGCGCGATCTGGGCCCGAATCTCGAAGGCGAAGGCAAGCGACGGCGCGAAAGACACGGTGGAGACTCCCCGGCGTTGGACGTGCGAATGAGCACCCCAGGGTATTCACAGCCGCCGGACGCCCCCTCGCCGCACCCCCCGGGGCGATGTGCGGTGTGCCCCCGCGGTCCCTGGCCACCTGGAACCTCGCAGGCAGGCCGATCCTCCGCGCGAGATCGACGAGGTGCTGCGCATCTTGCCGACCCCGCGACAGCTGGCCGACACACCAGGGGTGATACCGCGATGCGGTCCGGCCAGCGAACGTGTGTGAGCCGTACCGACATCCACTCCGCGGGGCACTGACATCAGCTGAAGATCCCGCTGGTGGGAGTCGGCGCCCGGGACGCCTACCTGGCGATGGGAGAACCGGTTTGAGCCGTTCGTCCTGCCGCGATGGCAGACCGATGAGGAGGCGCGGTCACTGCTGGCCGGCTTCGCCGCGGCGTTCCGCTGCGCTCGCCGTCGCCGATCGCCACACCGGAGATGGCCGAACGCCTCATCACCCGCAGTGAAGGCACGATCGGTGAGCTGACCGCGCTGCTGACCAGCGCGGCCGCCCGGCGATCACCTCCGGCGAGGAAGCCGTCAACGACCGGACCCTGCTGCTGGCCGGCTCCAGCGGATCGAGCGAGCGGCGGAGGCTGTTCGAGCGTGAGCTGGCGTGATCGACCTGACGCTGCGGCGGTGGCCGCTGCATCCGGCACCCGCCCCGGGAAAGGCTCTGACCTCCTGGCTGGAGCGCCTGGCGGGGTGGCTACGAGATACAGGTCTCCTATCTGCCCCGGTACGGTCTCGGCGTGGACCCGCGGGTGCTCCAGGACTCGGCGTTGTGACCTGGGGAAACGTCGCTCATCGCGTTATCGCGCAGCCCTGGGCCGGACTCATCCCCGAACACCTGGCCCGAAACCCGGCCCCGCAGTGAGGATCGGTTACACGCTGCGACCTGTTGGGAACGCCCCTGCCCTTCCTTCGGTGATAGCTATCCGAGCAGTGGGTCTCCTTCTTGGTGACGCCGGTGAGGGGACGACGTGGCTCAGGTCCTGCGCCTGCTCACGTGGTGCACGATGAGGACGGCGACGCACACGATGGCGACGGCGCCCGAGACCAGGCCGAGCGACCAGGCACGGCCGATGCTGTTGGCGATCAGGTTGACGACCGAGCTGGCCATCAGGACGAGCCAGAGCAGGGCGCGCAGCGCGAGCGCGCCTTTGCTCAGCGGGGGCCTGCGCGCCGCGTGCCGGGAGGTGGCCCGCGGGGTGGCGGCGTCGGGCTCAGGGCTGGAGATGCGATAGGGATCGGTCATGGCCAGAACCCTAGAAACAGGCCCGATCTGCGGACATCCCGCACGCTAGCTGGCCGTGGTACAGCGGGCTGGAGCAAGCCGTGTCCCCTTTCACCTACTATGGCGCCAGTGTTGCGAGGAATCCTTGAAAGTCTGGAACGGCTGGCCGGCGGGCTGGGCACCGCGTTCATGGCCGTCGTCGTCGCGCTGTGCTGGCTGGTGGTGGCCGCGTTGAGCCTGGTCGGGGTCGGGCTGGCGCTGGTGCCGGCGATGGTCGCGATGACCAGGGGCGCGGCCGAGTGGGAACGCAGGCGCCTGGCCGGCGCGGGTGTCGAGATCGTCAGCCCGTACCGGCTGCCTGCCGAGCAGCTGCCCCGAGGCTGGGCGGCCAGGATGCGGGCGGCCCGTGCCGATCCGGCGACCTTGCGCGACCTGGGCTGGCTGGCCCTCTACGCCGTGGTGGGCCCGGCCTGCGGCCTGCTCGGGCTGGTCATGCCGGTGGCGGCGCTGCGGGAAGTCACCTACCCGCTCTACTGGCAGATGCTGGCGCGCGAGGATCAGCTCACCAACTTCGCCGTCCCGGTCACCACCTGGCCGGGCGCGATCGCCACCTCGGTGATCGGCCTGGCCGTCGTGGTCGTCCTGGTCCGCCTCTTCCCCGCGCTGGCGCGCCTGCAGGCGCTGCCCGCAAGGAAACTGCTGGTCCCGCACGCCTCGATCGACCTGTCGCAACGCATCGCGCAGCTGACCGTGACCCGCGCGGGGGCGCTGCGCGCGCACGCCGTCGAACTGCGCCGGATCGAGCGGGCCCTGCACGACGGCGCGCAGAACCGGCTGAACGCGGTCGTGGTCACGGTGGCCGCGGCCGAACGTGCTCTGCAACGCGATCCCGCCCTGGCGGCGCACGCTCTGGAACGCGCCAGGAACGCGGCCGAGCAGGCGCTGGCGGAGCTGCGCGGCGTGGTGCGCGCGATCCTGCCGCCGATCCTGGAGGACAAGGGGCTGGCCGGCGCGCTGGACGCGCTGGCCGCCGGATGCTCGGTGCCCTGCCGGGTGCGGGTGGGTGAGCTCGCCGTGGTGCCGTTGTCGGTGGAGAGCGCCGCCTACTTCACCGTGGCCGAGGCGCTGACCAACGTGGGCAAGCACAGCGGCGCCCGGCACGCGGAGGTCGTCGTCGAACGTGCGGGCCCGGTGCTGCGCGTCCAGGTGCGTGACGACGGCAAGGGCGGCGCCCGCGATGACGCGGGCACCGGGCTGGCCGGCGTGCGCCGCCGCGTCGAGGCCCATGACGGAACGATGACGCTGACCAGCCCCGACGGGGGGCCGACTGTGATCGAGGTGGAACTGCCGTGCGAGTCGTGATCGCTGAGGATGACGCGCTGCTGCGCGAGGGCCTGGTGCTGCTGCTGAGCGGGGAGGGCATCGAGGTGGCCGCGGCCGCGAGCGACCCCGAGGGGTTTCTGGCCGCGGTCGAAGAGCACCGGCCCGATGTGGCGGTGGTGGATGTGCGCATGCCGCCCACCCACACCGACGAGGGCATCCGGGCGGCCGTGGCGGCCAAGCGCCTGCAGCCGGGCCTGGGCGTCCTGGTGCTGTCCGCGCACGTCGAGCAGGCGTTCGCGACCGACCTGCTGGCCGACGGCACGCACGGGGTCGGCTATCTGCTCAAGGAGCGGGTCGGCAAGGTCGAGCAGTTCCTGGAGGCGCTGAACCGGGTCGCCGACGGCGGCACCGCCATCGACCCGGACGTCGTGGCCCAGCTGTTCACCCGCCGCCGCGACCCCCTGGCCGAGTTCACGCCGCGTGAACGCGAGGTGCTCGCGCTGATGGCCGAAGGGCTGGGCAACCTGGCCATCGCCGACAAGATGGTGATCACCGAGGGAGCGGTGCACAAGCACATCCGCAACATCTTCGCCAAGCTCGACCTGGCTCCCAGCGACCGTATGGACCGCAGGGTCGCCGCCGTGCTGCGCTACCTCGGCGCCTGAAGCCGGCCTCTGCCACCCGGCCTCCGGACGACGGCCTTGTGAACTGGACCGCGGGCGGCGTGCGGTAGCCAGCACCACCATCGACCGGCCAGCGGGCGGGATCGAAACCGTCCACGCCGCTCCCTACGTTGGTGATTGCTTCATCCGACACCCAACGTAAGGACCTGTCTTGTCGAGCAACACTCTGCGTCGTACCGTGCCGGTCACCCTGGCGCTGGCGGCCTGTCTGACGAGCCTGAGCGCTCCGGCATTCGCCACCTCCGCCTCCGCCGCCGCCGGCGTCTCCACGATGGCCGCCGACGCCGGCCAGAAGCGGGTGGTCGCGGACCTGGAGCGCAACGCCCAGGAACTGCGCAGCACCGTCCCGGGCGGTGAGTCCGGCGACCTGCGGGCGTTGTCGGCGATGACCAAGGGCGCCACCATCGTCGGGATCGGCGAGGTCACGCACGGCTCGAAGGAGCTGTTCACGCTGCGGCACCGGATGTTCCGGCACCTGGTGCAGACCCAGGGCTTCACCACGCTGGCGCTGGAGGCGACCTGGTCGGCCGGCGTCCGCCTGGACGCCTACGTGCGTACCGGCAAGGGCGACCTGCGCACGATCATGGCCGAGGAGTTCCAGCAGTCCTACGGCGCGTGGAAGACCCAGGAGTGGATGGACCTGTACGAGTGGATGCGCGACTACAACCGCACCGCCTCACGCAAGCTGCGCGTGATGGGGTTCGACATCGGCGACGTCCACCCCGAGCAGTACCGGCGCATCCTCGCCTGGGCCAAGAAGCACCAGCCGTCGCTCGAGCCCGAACTGCGTCGCCGCTACGCGGGCCTGCTCGCCCTGCCCGCCGGCGTGGAGCAGCGGATGAACACCCTGGCCGAACTGCCGGCCGAGCGGCGCGCCGCCCTGGCCGGTGACGCTCAGGCCGCCTACCGCCTGCTGGATGACAGCGGCAAGGTGAGCCCGACGGTCCTGCAGGAGGCCCGCGTCATCGTCCAGATGACCACCATGTACGCATCGGAGGGGTCGGCCCTGCACCGTCACCGTGACCGGGCCATGGCCGAGAACACCGTGTGGTGGCAGCGCCACACCGGCAGCAAGACCGTGGCGGCCGCGCACAACGGGCACGTCGGCTACGTCTCGGCCTGGCCCGACCTCTACCCGGTCACCCAGGGGGCCGTCCTGCGCTCGCTGGCCGGCACCTCCTACGTGGCCATCGGCACCACCATCCACAGCGGCCGCTTCCGCGCCATCGACCCCAAGACCGGCAAGGTCGCGGTCTTCGACACCGGCACTCCCGTCCCGGCCAGCAGCGAGGCCGTCCTGGACCGGGTGCGCTACCGCGACTACTACGTCGACCTGCGCCGCGCCGGCCGTACCCCGTCCACCCGAGCGTGGCTGGACACCGCCCGTCCGACCTTCACCATCCCGGCCACCTACGTGCCCGAGCAGTTCAACCGGCCGCTGGCCCTGGGAGCGGCCTTCGACGTGATCGTGCACCTCAACCGGGTCGAGGCAGCCACCCCGCTGCCCTGACCCTCCTTCCTGCGGGCCGGCCGGCCGATGGTGGTGCGGTAGCCAGCACCATCGGCCGGCCAGCCCGCGGGATCGAACCGCGCCCCCGCCCATCCCTACGTTGGTGATCACTTCACCCAACACCAGCACAAGGAAATTGTCAGATCAGTGAACTGGACTTCGGGAATCAGTGCAGAGGACTAGATCGCTTCCCACAGACGGGGTGATCGTTTCCCACCGCCGATCAGCTGTGCAGACGGCTTGCCGGAACAGGCCGTCGCCGGGCACGGGATGCGTGCCCGGCGGTGGCTCGTTCATACGGTCGGGGCTTCGACCAATGTCCGAATGGTCAGGGGTTCGGCGAGGATCTGGTCGAGTACCTGCTGAGCGTGGTGGAGGTGGGGGGTGGTGAAGTGTTCGTCGAGGGCTTGCCGGTTGGCCCATTGCTCGACGACCACCATGCGGGCGGGGTTGTTGGGATCGGTGTAGGGCTGGTAGGCCATGCAGCCGGGTTCGTCCAGGGATGGTTCGATCATGGCCTCCAGCGCTGTGCGGAGCCGGTCGTGTTGCCCGGGTGCGGCGAGGAACTCAGCGATGACGAGGAGAGACATGGCCCCGGTCTCCTTCATGCGTGGCGGGCGGGGCCGCTGCCCGCGCCGGAGACCGTGATCGCGGTGGCGATCTCCTCGATGTCGGCAGAGGTCAGCTCGAACGATCCCGCGCCGATCCAGCCGTCCACCTGGGCGGTCTTGCGTGCGCCGACGATGGCTCCGGTGATGCCGGGCCAGGCGAGCACCCAGGCGATGGCCACTTCGGCCACGGTACGGCCATGGCGTTCGGCGATCGGCCACAGCGCCTCGGCCAGCTGGAGGTTGGCGGTCAGGCCGGTCGTGAAGTCGGCGTGCGCGGTCCGCCAGTCCTCGGCGGGCAGGCCGGCCACGCGCTCGGCGGAGAAGGCCCCGGTGAGTAGGCCGGACTGAAGCGGAGAATAGGTGATCACGCCGGTCTCATGCGCGCGTGCCCAGGCGATCTCGGCCGCGGACGATCGGTTGATCGCCGAGAACGGGGGCTGGATGACGTCGACATGGGCGATCTGCTCGGCGGCTTCGAGCAGGTCGGGCGCGTGATTGGACAGCCCGATCGCCCGGACCTTGCCCTCGGCCTTCAAATCGGCCATGACCTGCCAGTACTCCTCCAGAGGCGTGGCGTTGGGCGACACCGCCCCGAAACCGCCACCGGCGTACTCCAGCGACTCGCCGGTGTCGGGGTAGTGCACCTGGTACAGGTCGATGTGGTCGACGCCCAGCCGCCGCAGCGAGTCCTCGAGTTCGCGACGGACGCTGGCGGGCTTCATGATCCGCCGAGGTGCGGCCGACGGGTTGTCGGGGTCCCAGACCAGGCCGACCTTGGTGAAGATGTACGGGCGGTCGGCTTGGGGCAGGTCGGCGATAGCTTTGCCGACCAGTTCCTCCGAGTGGCCCAGGCCGTACACCGCGGCGGTGTCGATCCAGTTGACGCCCGCGCCCAGCGCGTGGCGGATCGCGGCGACCGACTCGGCGTCGTCGGTGGCGCCCCAGCTGAAGGTCCAGCCCGAGCCCGACACGGCCCACGAACCAAAGCCCAATCGGGTGATCTCCATGCCGGTACGGCCAAGTAGGACAGTCATGAGTGATGCGCTCCTGTGAATCGGAAAGCCGGAACCGTTCCGGTGGGTTCCCACCCTCGGCGTTTCACGGCGGCTCAGACAGTGCCCAGCACTGCCTAGGCACACCCTGACCAGGATCACTTGGGTCTCGGCCGGTGATACTAGGAGGCATGGTCTTGGATCGACGCGCCGAGCTGGGGGAGTTCCTCCGATCCCGTCGGGCCCGGCTCCGGCCCGAGGAGCTCGGCCTGTCCTCCTACGGGGCGCGGCGCCGGGTCCCTGGACTGCGCCGCGAGGAACTGGCCCAACTGGCCGGAGTAAGCGTCGACCACTACATCCGGCTGGAGCAGGGACGCACCCTGCATTTCTCAGTGGAGGTCCTCGACGCGGTAGCCCGTGCGTTGCGACTCGATCCGGCCGAACGCGCGCACCTGCACCGGCTGGCCCGCCCTGCGCCCGCCGCGCCCCCCGAGACCGCGGACGACCGCCCGCCCCTGCGGCCGAGCATTCGCCGGTTGCTGGCCTCGATCGACAACGCCCCTGCCTACCTGGTCGACCGCAACACCAACGTGCTGGCCTGGAACCGACTGGCGACAGCTTTGATCACCGACTTCGGCGCCATCCCCGCCGCAGAGCGCAACATGGCCCGGCTGGTGTTCCTGGACGAGGGCGTGCGCAACCTGTTCGCCGACTGGCGGGCGCGGGCCCGCGACGTCGCGGGCTTCCTCCGGATGGACGCTGCCCACCGACCGGTCCCCCCGTCCACCCAGACCCTGATCGACGAGCTTTCCAGCGTCAGCGCCGAGTTCCGTGAAATCTGGGCTGAGCATGAGGTGAGGGACAAAAGACACGGGCACTACCGGTATCGGCATCCGCTGGTCGGCGAGATCGAGCTCACCTACGAGACCCTGCGGCTGCCGGACGACCCCGGATTGGCCCTGATCGTGCACACCGCCGAGGAAGGATCACCCGCCGAAACAGCGCTCCAGCTTCTTGCCGTCTGGGCCGGGCAGGGCGAAGAAGAAGGTCACAGATCGGGGTCCGGTGGCTCGTGATCGGTCGGGGTGGGCGTGAGGAGGTCCGCGCACGGCTCGCACACCGAGACGCGGACCGGGTAGACGAGCCCGGCACGGGCGGGCTGGAGGGTGACCAGGGTCTGCCCGGTGTGCAGGCACACCTCGGCAGTGTCGGGGTGCAGGGTGACGGAGACGAACGTCTCCTGCGGCGCGGTCGTTGCCGTGCGAGGCGCCTGGAGGTCCGGGAGCTCTCGTGCTGGCCAAGTCGGCGTCCACCTCTGCGAGTCCTGGCTTCGGCGCGTCCGGACCCACGGCCAGTCGGTCACCTGGCTGGGGTCGCGTCGAGCGCCGCGACCGGGTCGCCTCCGGCGGCTACCGCTTCGACCACGGCGGCGGGGCCTTGTTCGGCCGTACCGCGACCCGGGCCGATTCCCGCCAGTGTCTCGGCGAGCTGCCCACGCATTTCTCATCGCGGCCAGGCCGGCGTCGACCTCGGCTGGCCAGGCGGGGCGCTCCATCGGGGGGCGTTCACCGCGGGGTAGAGGCGGGCGTACGCCTGCCACTGCTCGGCGTAGTGGCGGGTGCCGGCGTCGGTCAGCCGCAGCAGGTACGGGCCCTTTGAGCAGTCCTCGGTGCGCTCGGCGGCGACGTACGGGGGTTCCCGCTCGGTGAGCCGCTCCCACGCGCCATCGGCGTACCGGTGTGCCAGCCCGTCACTTGCTGGTCAACACGCGGAACCCGCGGGCCGCCCGGCCAGACAACGAGGTGACCAAGGGCTGGACGACCTGGCGGCCCCGGGCACGTCCACGGCCCAAACTCCGCCCGGCGTCGTGCGCTGAACCCCTTTGCGGAGGGCATGTCGTCAGATTGGCTGTGGGCGGCCGAACAGCAGGTCGTAGCCGGGCGGGAGCTGCAGCAGGATCCGCTTCATCAGGTCCTCGCCCGCGGTGTCGGCCACGACGCTCAGCACGGCGCTGACGTCCCACGTCGCGGTCTTCTCCGTGGCGCCCTCGATCCAGGCCGCGGTCGCCCGGACGAACCGCTCGGGCGTCAGCGGCTCGTAGGCCGGCAGGGGGTTGAGCAGGACCAGCGCCAGCGTCTCGGGGAGCCAGGCGGCCAGCTCGTTGCGCACCTCGCCCACCAGGTGCGCGCCCAGCAGGGCCAGGACGACGCGGGAGGCCTGCTCCGCCTCCTCCCGCGAGGGATATTCGCCGCGCTCCTGGATCGCGGACAAGAACGCGTCCCACCGCATCCGCATGATGCCCCCTTCCGATCCGACGGCCGCCGCAGCGGCGGCCTGGCACGCGGGACGGGAGCCCCCATCCTCGGTTCCGGCCCGTCACGGCTGACCGGCACAAGCCCGCACAGTAACGCCGAGCCATCACCCAAGTCCGATACGTCCCCTCACCGGTGACCGCTAACCGCTACCGACCACATCACCCTGTCCACCGTGGCCGGCGACGTCATCCGCCGGGCCTGCGCCGACCTGGAATTTGGTGCCGCGGTCGTCCTGGACACCGAGACCACCGGCCTGGACGGCGTCGGCATCGAGCTCGCGGTCATCGACGCTGCCACCGGTCACGTCCTGCTCCGACCTTCACCGCGGTCAGCAAGCACTACGGCCGGGTGCGCGCGCTGAACGACGTCACTTTCCACGTGGCCCCAGGCGAGACCGTGGCGCTGCTCGGCCCCAATGGCGCAGGCAAGTCCACCGCCGTCGACCTGATGCTCGGCCTCGCCGGGCCCGACGCGGGCGAGATCACCGTCCTGGGCGCGGCGCCGCGCCGGGCGGTGGCCCAGGGCCGGGTGGGCGCTCGCCGCAGTCTGGAACGGCACCGTCTTCACCGTCACCAAGTTCGACCGGTTCGCCCGCAACATGGCCGAAGCCAACGACATCTTCAGCATTCTGCCGGCGATCACTGCGGCGATCGCCGGCAGCGTGAAGTCGTACGGACCAACCACCGCCACGCCATCCGTGATCCCCTCGCTGTTCGGCTGGCGGATTCTTCGGGAGCACGGCCCCAGGTTTCCGGACCATCCAGCCACGCGAGGCCCCGGGGCCGGCGCCCCTGAAGGAGGGCCATGCCCGAGGACCTCCTGACGGCCTTGGTCCAGCATCACCCGAGGTCATCCACGTGTAGGCGGGCCCGAACCGTCACAGGGGCCGCGGGCGTGACGGCTCGGCGTAGCGGCTGTGTGGCCGAGGAAAGGCGTCGGCGGGCCCGCCAGGCCGCCGTACGGCACGGCGGCGAGCAGTACACCGCGTCCCGGCGAATGCCGACGCCGGGCGCGAACCAGACACCGCAGACCGGCCAGCGCCGCCCGACCCGCTCCTGCAGGTGCGTCCTGATGGTGGCGATCATCTCGGCGGCGAACACCTTCTGCCAGTACCGGCGGTGCCGGCGGGCTCTGGCCCGGCAGGCCGGGCCGCACTAGCGTGCATCGGCCCTGGCCGTGGCGCTGTCCGGTGGTTCCAGCTGCCCCGTACACCTATGGCCTATGGCTCACAGCGACAGCGACCAGGCCCCGCGTGCGGCGCTCGCCCCGCACGCGGGGCCCAGGTCGTCCTCGCCAGGCGACGGGCCCGCTGCTTGTCAGCACTCGATGAACATCCTCGTCCACCCAGTGGTCAGTAGCAGTACCAGGAGAACGCGTCGTTCACGTTGTGGAAGGCGGCTCGCGTGAGCCTGCCGTCGTAGTGCCACCGGCAGGCGTCGTGCATGTTGATTCCGTGATGTTCGCCCCTGTGCCCGACGCACCTCCAGCTCCATACCGAGCCGGGGTCGGTGGCCACCGAGTTGAGGTGCCCCAAGTGCTGGCAGTAGGCGTGCATCCGGGGCAGGCCAGGAGGAGGGCCGGCCTGAGCCCCGGCCGCACCGGCCGCCATGAGACCGGCTCCCGACCAGAGGGCCGTGGCAGCAAGGGCGATCATGGTCTTGGTGGCGAGGCGCCGCAGTGTGCGTGATGTGTTCACGGTCTTCTCCTTGTACGAGGGAGTCGTGGGCCGCCAGGCTGACCGAGGGCCCCCTGGCTCCTGACTGATATCGGGGCCGGTTGGCCGCCATACGAGTCAGCAAAGCCATGCAGCCGAGGTGTCCAACAGTGACTCGGACAGACTCGGACGGACTCGACCACCGGCCGGCCGGCCGGGACCGGACGGCAGGCAGCCGCCGACACCACCCCTCGAACACTCTCGGTAATCACTCATACACTTTGCGACAGGAAGAGGTTGGTTGAGTGAGGCCGAACGGCCCGAGGCGGAAGGGCAACGGTTGAGGGTGATGCGCGAGTATCCGGAACGCGGCGAGGATCCCCGGGCCGTCACACCGGTGGCCCGACCCGGGGTGGAGACGGTGATCTGTCACGAGGGTCTGGTGAGGGCCCTGGCCGAGCAGTTCGCGCGAGCCGATACCTCCCTGCGTGAACTGGAGATGCGGGCGGACAAGGCGGGCAGGACCCGGCTGCCACGGACGACCTGTGCGGACATGCTGGCCGGCCGACGCTTCCCGAAGAAGGCCGTGATGGTGGCCTTCCTGCGGGCGTGCCAGGTGCCCGAAGACCAGCTTCCGGCATGGGAACAGGCATGGGAGCGGGTACGGGTTGCCCGCATACCCGCCAGGCCGGAGGAGAACCCCGGGATCGAATCTTCCAGCGGAGCGCCGTCCGCCGCCGCCCAGACGGCCGAGCCGAGCCAGGCCGGGCCGGCCCGCATCCCCAGCAGCGGTTGGCGCCAAGCCTTCATGCCGACCGTATTGGTGACGCTGGCAGTCGCGGCGGCTCTGAGCGTCATCATCCATCAGCGGAAGACGCCTGAACGGATCACGCCGGACGGTTTCGGCAGCCCTGTGGATCCCGGCCACATCATCAGCGATGACGGTCGTGCGTTCGGCCCTGGCGGGTCAAGCCGGTTCACCGCGAGCATCGATCCATCCAACACCGGAGTACGGCTGGTCCGCCGCCTGGACGTAGGGGTCGCCTGGCAACACGCCAGCATCACCGTGAACGGGAACCTCGCCGGAGTGTGGCGACCACTGCCCGGTGACAGCATCTACAAGTGGAGGGACCAAGTCGTCGAAATCCCGCGAACTCTCACCGCAGGTCGACGCTCTCTCACCATCGCCAACACGTTCGTGTCCTCCTCCCAGGGCTTCAACGAATTCCGCTACGTCATCGAGCAGAAGGTCAACGGAACCTGGACGACCGCCGACAGGCTCGACGTCGGCCACCTGCACGCCGCCAGCGAGGCCGCACACGACTACCACATCGTTGCGCAGGGCTGGGCCGACACCCAGACATTCGCCTATCCACCGCGCAAGCAAGACTGGAGAGTCGACTGAAGTCGAAAGCCCGCGGCACAGATCAACCGCGCCGCCCGTGAGCCGGGGTGGCGGTAGGTGCCAAGTCAAGTGCGGCGGAAAACCTGCATCCGGGTGTAGAGGTCGGCATGGTCCGGGTCGATGGGCGTGACGTTGAGCTCACGCCCGTAGCTGCCTGTCCAGCGGGATGCCGCGCTCCCGTAGCGGATTGAAGGTCATCAGCCCAGCTGTCGTCCCGCCCGGGTCCGATGGTTCACCCTGATCGCGAACCGGGTGACCGTGGCCGACGTGGAGCGCCCGCCGTGGCCCCAGCGCAGCGCCCACGTGGTCCACTGGAGCAGGATCTTGTCGCGGCGACCGGGCTCCCGCGCGCGGCCACGACCCGGTCGCGCCTACCTACTCGAGCGCGCGCTCGAACTGCCTCTCGGCCGATCCGTGCTGCTCTACCCGAGCGGAGCACCGACACCTTCCGGAACCCGCTCGGCCTTCGCCTGCACTTGACCGTCGCCCATGGCGTGAATTTCTTCCGTCCGCAGCGCCAGCCCGAGAGCGAAGAACGTGGGCGCCCACTCGCCGACGAAGATGCCCCACCTGTCGGCCCGCTCGATACCCGCCGGCTCTGCGCTCGCCGACAGCCACCACGACGCGAGTGACGCGGCAATGGAAGCGAAGCCCGCGGCGTACATGTGCGAGGACTTGATGCCGATCTTGTGTAGGGTGCTGATCACGTTTCCCCCTGTGATGGCGATGGTGATGGTCCCGCCTGCTACCCCCAGCGCGAGAAGCGATACGACGCCGCGACCGGTTTTGCCACCTCTTGCCCTGGCCACTGGCAGCCTGACGGTATGACCCACGACAGGGCCACCATCCACGACCTACTGGCGAAAATCCGAGCCAACGCCGCCGTACTCGCATGGCCGGACGCTCCCGTGGAGCCAGGCGACGAGACCTCGGTCAACCTGGTGGGCGAGTTCGGCGACGACAACTTCATCCTCGAGGTGTCCGTGCATCGCGGCAGCAAACTCGTCCGCCACGTCGCATTCCCAGGCTGGGACGGCATCTGGTTCCTGCTGTGCTGGCTCGACGTAGCTGAGTAGCAGCGGCCTTCTACCTTCATCCTGGACGCCGTCTTGAACCTGGACGGAGGGTGATCGCCGCAGCCGTCACTGCCATGCTCGGACGGCTCGGCGCGGCCCTCAGGGGCGGGCAGACGACTACGACGACGGCGGCGGCTACGGGCAGTTCCCGGCGGGGGGACGGCCGGTGCCGGGAGAGCGGTGGATCGATGATGCCGCTCCGGCAGGGGGCAGGCCCGATGCGGGTTGAGCGCGCCGCGGTTCGGACGTGCCGTACGAGAACATTCCCATCCCGATGATCCGTCAGTGGGCCGGAGATGAGATCGCTGACATGTTCCAGAGTTTTGAGGACAACCGGGTACACGCCGACATCGCCGCGCTGCATGCGGAGTTCCCGGAGGTGGGCTGGCACTCCTACCTGGAGTGGGCGCAGACGGTCGACTGGGACCGGGAGCTCTCTCAGCAGCCTGGCCGGGGCTGAACCCCTCGAAGACGGAGACCCGGCCGTGCCGGCGATCGTACGCACAACGAACGCGCAGGGGCGTACCGTCGGACGCATCTACGTGGCCACCCAGCACGCCCTCTACGCAATTGGCGCCGGACAGCCCTTGTTGTATGACATCCCGGACGGAGGCCGACAGGGCCAACCCCGGCCAAAGATCTCTAGCCGCGGCCACCGACATCCAGCGGCGGGTCCACAGAACGGCGAGAAGACCCCAGCGCTGGGAGCTTCGTTTTGTCGGCCGTCCATGCTGTGTTCCGGGGGTTGAGCAGCGGCTTGGCGTGACATTCCGTTCCTGATCGGGCGTCCGAAGGATCGGACCGAATGGGCCCAGCTTTTGGGTACGGCCCACCACCCGAGGCCTCGCCTTCCCCTACCAGGCCTACAGCCGCGCCGCAGCTTCCGGCCACCCCAACCAAACCGGAGCAGGTGTCCGGGGACACACCCGTTACGATCTCCGGTGAGCTTCACCTTTCCGCCGAATGCCTTAAAGCCCAAGAACAGGACAAATGACCCATGAGACGGTGGCTTACCCTAGCGGTCGCCGTGCTGATCGCGTCCGTACCGGTTGCCACGAGTCCCGCCGCCGCGCAGGCAAGCGCTCCCGATCCGGCGCGCGCGCTCAAGCGGCAGCTCCGGAACGAGCATGGCGTTCGGATCGCCGAGACCAACCGCTACTTCTATGGCAGGAAGTCGAAGATCTCCGGGAGCGGGATCCGGATCAGCGGTAGTCTCCAGCTCGCCCCCACGGGCCCGGCGGCTGCGGATTTCACCTGGTGGGACCTTCCCCTGCCGAAGGTCGAGGGAGTCCCGCCCAAGAAGCCGGATCCCTACCATGTGATCCGCGTCGGTGAAGACGTGTACGACGACGCCGACCAGTACCCCGGGCCGGTCCCCGACGGCAAGAAGTGGATCCGGTTCCCGAACAACCACAGGGGACGCATGGCCCGGGACATGGCCCAGGACGCCAGCCTGCAGCCGATCAACGTGTACGACCCGTCCATGATGAAGGCCGTGCTGAAGCGCTCGACGAGCAAGCCCGTCTCCGGCGGTTTCGTTTACCGGGGCACCATGAGCTACCAGGAGCTGAACACGGTCTCCAAGGGCCACGTCAGCAACTGGAGCTCGGGTAGGCGCATCGACGAGAAGAGCAAAGGGAAGATCTCTTGGCAACTCTGGGCCAACCGTGACGGTGTCCTCCAGCGCCTGATCACCGCTGATACCGTGGGAGAGGGGAAAGATCCGCTGGTCAAGCGGAGCGACACGCGCTACACCGACTGGGGATTCGACCTCGTCATCGCCGCTCCGCCCGCGGGCGAGGTGATCGACGAAGAAGATCTGCTGGAGTACAGCCGTATGCAGAACACGCCCGTTCCGGCAGACGAGAAGAACACCTGAGGCGTCCCGGTAGCAGGGCCTGAGCGCCCCCGCCGGAGGCGACCGCTGACCGCCGGCGCGCACGACCGCCTGTCCCTCCCGGGCAACCCGAACGACGGTTCCAGCGCGCGACCAGCCAGGCGCGGATGTCCGCGCGGCCGCGCACCAGATCCGCGTCTGCGACCGTGTGCTGCATGGGTGGGCTGATCGAGCGGGTGGATGAACAGGACCGCGTGCTGGAAGTCGTGGAGCGCGCGGAGGCGGTGCGTCGGCGGTGGGTGCATCGGATCGCGACGACGATCTGCCGCGATCCGAGGGGCGGATTTTCGTGCTGTGCCGAGCCGAGGGGCATGTTCGCTTTCCCGGCCACTATGACGTGATGGTCGGCGGCGCGGTGGGCGTAGGCGAATCGTATGAGGACGCGGCGGCCCGCGAACTGGTCGAGGAACTGGGCGCCGGCGTCCCGGTCCGCTTTTTGTTCACGTTCGTGTGCCAGGACGGGATCAGCCCTGTGTGCCGGAGGTGTCCTTGTCCTCCACGTAGGTCAGCACGTGCAGGCGCTTTGCGGGCGAACTGCTCGGCCATCAGCAGCAGGAAGCCGGCCACGGCGCCGCGGCTGGGAATCTCGGCGAAGATCGCCCGTTTGGGGCTGGCGACATGGGATACCGGCACCCAGGTGGTGCCGCGCGAGCGGGTGGCGGGCGCGGTGGAGACGGTGGTGGAGTTCATGCGCGCGCAGGGGGTTTCCCTGTCACCGACGAGATGGCGCGACGGACCGGATCAGGCGAGCAACCGGTCGACCAACCCCTCGAGGTAGTCAGGGGTGAGCGGGCCCGCGCCGAACAGGACGCGCATGTAGATCGGCGCCAGGAGATGGTCCAGCACCTCCAGTGCGTCGGGCGGGTCCTCACCGCGGTCGCGGGCGCGGTCGAGCATGGCCTGCAACTGCCTGGTGCGGTCGGCCAGGAGCTCGTCGCGCGCCTGAAGGCCCTGTTGACCCTCGCCTGACAGCGCGAGGGTCAGCCGCACCAGCGCCAGGCCGTCGGGGCCGGTGACCTCGCGGGCCACGTTGGCGGCGTGGGTCCGCAGGTCGCCGGCCAGGCTGCCGGTGTCAGGCATCGGCGACCGCGCGTTGAGCCGGGTCAGCAGCACATCGCTGAGCAGGGCCTGGAGGTTGCCCCACCGGCGGTAGAGGCTGGTGTCGGCCACGCCCGCGCGGGCCGCGATGTCGCCGATGGTGAAGTTTCCGTAGCCGCGCTCCCTGACCAGCTCGGTAACGGCCTGGTGCACTGACGCGCGGACCCGGGCGCTGCGCCCGCCGGGCCGCCTGGCCCGCCCCTGCTCATCCATGCCCACCACCTTAACGCAGTCGAGACTTGCGTTAGAGCCTCCGTGGGTCTACGTTAACGCAGTCACGAACTGCTTTTAGAGGGGATGTACGTGAAAGCGTTGCTCGCCCTGACCTGCGCAGGTCAGTTCATGGTGCTGCTCGACAACACGATCGTCGGCGCCGCCCTGCCCGACATGCAGCAGCGGCTCCACACCGGGCTGACCGGCCTGCAGTGGATCGTCGACGCCTACGTGCTGCTGGTGGCCATGCTGCTGCTGTCGGGCGGCGTCTTCGCCGACCGGTTCGGCCGCAGGCGGGTGTTCCTGGCCGGGGTGGTGGTGTTCACGGCCGCGTCGGTGGTGTGTTCGCTCGCGCCCTCGATCGGCTGGCTGATCGCCGGGCGGGTGCTGCAGGGCGTCGGGGCCGCGGCGCTGAGCCCCGCCTCACTGGCGCTGCTCACCGCCGCGTATCCCGCCCCGGGAGAGCGCGTCAGGGCGATCGGGTTGTGGGCCGGATTCAGCGGCCTCGGCCTGGCCGCCGGACCGCTGGCGGGCGGAATACTGGTGGAGTCCTTTGGCTGGCCCGCCATCTTCCTGGTCAACGTGCCCATCGGGGCGGTCCTGCTGCTGGCCGGGCTGCGCGTGCTGGGGGAGTCCCGCAACCCGAGCGCACCGCCGATCGACGTCCCCGGCACGGTCCTGTCCGCTGCGGGCGTGGGCGCATTGACCTACGGCCTGATCGAGGGCGGTTCCCGAGGCTGGACCTCGCCGGTGATCCTGGGCAGCTTCGCCGTCGGCCTGGTGCTCCTGGCCGCGTTCGTCGTGGTCGAGGGTCGTGTGTCGACGCCGATGCTGCCGCTCCGGCTGTTCCGCCAGCGGCTGTTCACGGTGTCCAACACGGCGATGGTCGTGGTCGGGTTCGCGCTGATGGGGTCGTCGTTCTTCTTCTCCCAGTTCTTCGTCCACGTCCAGGGCACTTCGATCCTGACCGCCGGGCTGCGGACCCTGCCCACCTCGCTGGCCATGGTGATCGTCAGCCCGTACGCGGGCCGGTTCGCGGCCAGGTACGGCTTCCGCGTCGTCGTCAGCATCGGCCTGGCCCTGGCCGGGCTGGGGCTGTTGGCGCTGGGCTTCGTCCACGCCGATACCGGCTACGGGAACGTGTGGTGGCGGCTGGCGGTCGTCGGCATCGGGTTCGCTCTCACCATGTCGCCGCTGACCGGGGCCGCCATCCAGGCGGTCAGCCCGCAGGAGGGCGGCCTCGCCTCGGGCGTCAGCAGCACCACCCGGCAGATCGGCGCGGTGCTCGGAGTGGCGGCGCTCGGGGCGATCGTCCACACGCGGGAGTCCGGCGGCGCCTCCTTCGAATCCGGCCTCAACAGCGCCTTCCTCGCGGCGGGTGCCGTGACGCTGGCCTGCGCCGTCTTCACCGGCCTGTGGCTGACCGCGGCCCGGACGCCGAGGGGCGTCCGGGCCGAACAGCCAGGAGGCCAAGCAGTCAGTGAGCCGCCGCTGACAGTTCCTCCCAGTCGGCCCACGTCTTGAGCCGCTCGACGTAGGCCTGCTTGGTCATCCGCAGCCCCTCGGTGCCGAAGAACATCCGCAGCGCGGAGCGAGCCGCCGGTTATGGGGCGAAGAGGACTCGGGACTCGAGGTCGAGTCGGGTGGTGGGGTTGGCGTGCCGGTTGGGTCAGATTGAGGATTTAGTTGCCGAACCGGCGGATGACGTGGGTGATGGACGAGATGCCGGCCAGGTCATCGAGGTCGACGGGGTGGCCGTCGGCAGCGATGGCGTTGGCGAAGTCCTCGACTGAGCCGTCGATGCCGCACCTGTCGTGGAGCCGGTCTGCCTGCTGGAGGAGAGGGGGGCGTGCGCACCGCCGCCGTGCGGGAAGTCCTCGCACGCCCCGCTGCCCGTCTGACGGCGGCCGACCTGGCGCGGTCAGGCGAGCGGCTTCTCCGTGACATCGGTTTCGAGCCGGCGCTGGTGGGACGCGTTGGAGCAGGCGCTGCCCTCGCGCCGATGCCGACCGGCGCGAGGGCGCCGCCTACGCCAATCTGATCGCCTGCGTGGGGCAGCCCGTCGCGGCCCGCCGTACCTGCTGGCCCGTGGCCTGCTCGTCGAGCAGCACCACGCGCCCGTCCTCCTCGTCCTGCGCGAACACCTGCGGCGCGGACAGCACGCACTGCCCGGACGAAGCGCACCGCCCCTGGTCCACCGTGATCACCACTCCACCTCCAGTCGGTGCACTCCGTAGACCGCCACGTCCTTCTTGAACGGCACCTCCGACAGCGGTACGGCCAGCCGCAGCTTCGGAAGCCGCCGGAACAGCGCCGGGTAGGCGATCTCCATCTCCAGCCGGGCGAGGTTCTGGCCCAGGCACTGGTGGGGCCCGAACCCGAACGCCACGTGCGGCGTCTTCGGCCTGGTCACGTCCAGCTCGCCGGGCCGCTCGAGCAGGGCCGGGTCGCGGTTGGCGGAGGCCAGGGAGCAGCTCACGAAGTCGCCCTCGGGAATCACCTGTCCGTCGAGCTCCAGGTCGATGGACGCTCTCCTGAGCATGACGGTGTCGATAATCGACAGGTAGCGCAGCAGCTCGTCCACCGCGGTCCTGGCCGTCTCGGGGCTCTGCCGTACCAGGGCGAGTTGTTCGGGGTGCTGAAGGAGCGCCAGCGTGCCGAGACCGAGCATGTTGGCCGTGGTCTCGTGACCGGCGATCAGCGACACGACCGCGATCCCGACCAGTTCTTCGTCACGCAACCCGCTGTCGAGCAGCTCATCGATCAGCCCTTCGCCTGGTTCGGCCCGTTTGCGGGCAATCAGCTCCAGGAGGTACTCACCGAGCCGCAGCATCCCAGCCTCGAGCTCCTCCGGGCTGCCGGTGAGGTCCACCAGCAGGGCGGCGGCGTGCTGGAACTCCTGGCGATCCTCGTACGGCACGCCCAGCAGCTCACAGATCACCAGCGACGGGATCGGCAGCGCGAAGTTCGCCACCAGGTCCGCGGGCCTGGGCTGCTGCTCCAGCACGTCGAGCTGGTCGGCGACGATCTGCTCGATCTGCGGGCGCAGCCTGTTCATCCGCTGGACGGTGAACCGCCCGGTCAGCATCCGTCGCAGCCGCGTGTGCTCGGGCGGGTCCATCTGGATGAACATCCCAGGCTCCGGCCGTACGGCGTGCAGCGGCACACCGCGCAGACCTCCGTCGAGCTCCGAACTGAAGCGGGTGTCGGCCAGCACCTGCCTGACCAGGTGATGGCGGGCCACCAGCCACACGTCGTCACCGGTGGCCAGGCGTACCTTGCCGAGCGCCTCGTCGGCCATGCCGGTGGGCGGGTCGAACGGGCAGTCGCCCCTGTCGGTGGGAATCGGTCTCATCGGTCATCTCCTTGTCTTGTCGCGATCACTTCTGGCCGGTGCGGTTCCACAGGCCGGCCGGAGGGGCGGACGTCACGGTTGCAATTGGTGGCCGCGCATCTTGGCCGCGGCGCCCCGGAGCAGCCCGGGCGCCAGTCGGCGATGGACGGCGGCCAACTCGGCGTGCCTTGCGGCGGCGCTCGGCAAGGCCGCGCTCGGATCGCGGGTAGGGGAAGGCGACAAAACCGCCGGTCATCTCACTGTCTCCGTTCGCGTATACGCAACCGTATAACTGGAGGATAGACCGAATATACGGTGGCGTATATGCGGTGGAGAGGTGAGGCGGGACACATCGTGGGCCCAAGATCTGCGCCGGACCCCTCGGCATCAGAGAAGGTCAGGCCAGGGCTCGACCGCTTCAGTCCTGATCGGAGTCCTGTCCAGCAGTTCGACCGGGGCAATCGCGGCGGCGCCAGCTGCCGCAGTAAATCCGGAATCTACTGCGGCAGCGTCACGCCGCCGGCTGAACAGCCTGGGTCAGACTCCAAACGCCGCCGGGTAGCGGATGGTGCCGGACGGCACCGACCTGGCGGGATCGAAGACGAGCGCCATCATGTACTTGTCCTCGACGTCGAAGGGCGGCCGGATGGAGTGGCCGGAGGCCGGGACGAAGCCGAAACGCGGGTAGTAGTCGGCGTGGCCGAGCACGAGCACGAGGTTTTCGCCCTGCTGCCGGGCGGCGTCGAGGGCGGCGTGGATGGCGGCGGAACCGGCGCCGCGCCGCTGGTGCTCGGGCCTGACGGCGCACGGGCCTAGGGTGAGCGCCGGAGAGCCGTTGACGTGGCAGCGGGTGAGCAGCGCGAATCCGGCGATGGAGCCATCGGGCGCCTCGGTGACCCAGGACAGGCCGGGAATCCACGCCTGCTGATCGGCGCGCAGGGCCTCGACCAGGTCGGCCTCGTGCGAGGTGGGGAAGGCCGCGAGGTTGACCTCGCGGATCTGGGCGAGGTCGGCGGCGGTCTCGGTGCGGGTGATCCAGGAGGTGGTCATGGGGTGTTCGAGTCCGTTTCTGTGCTTGCCTGGGGGCGCAGGACGTAGCCGGTGTACTGGTAGTCCGTGCCGTGCTCGTGGCGCATGGTGATCTCTTGCAGGGTGGCCGCGACCGCTTCGCGCATCCCGGCCACGGTCAGGTCGGCCGCGTGGGCTCGTTCCGACAGCGGCGTGTAGTACTCCTCGAACCAGTCGCTGTCGGGGAGCGGGTGCAGCGCGGCGACGGCGTATCCGGCAGCGCGCGCCGCGGCGGCGTTCTGATCTTGGGTGCGCAGCCGGTAGTGCCGGTCCCAGAACGCCCGTACCTCGGCGGATGGGGAGTCGGTGGTCCATTCGCATTCGGTGACGACCAGCGTGCCGCCGGGGGCGAGCAGCCGCCGCCAAGAGTGCAGCGCGGTGTCGAAGCCGATGTGGTAGGCGGATCCTTCAGCCCAGATCAGATCGAAGCTCTCACTGGGGTAGGGCAGATCCGCCATCGATGCCCGGACGGTGCGGATGGCCTCGCCGACGCCACGGGTGGCGGCGGCTCGGGTCAGCTCGTCGAGGAACGGCTGGTGCAGGTCGAGCGCGGTGACCTCGGCGGCGGCCTCTTCGGCCAGCAGCAGGCTGGCGCGGCCTGGCCCGCAGCCGATGTCCAGCGCACGCGGACGCGGCGGAAGCGGGCCGGCCAGGGCCAGCAGGCGGCGGGTGGTCGCGTCGGAGCCTGGGCCCTGGCGGGGCAGGCCGTGGTGCAGGGCGAAGAACGCCGCCACGACGGGGTCGATGATCACGTCGTGCGGGGCGTCGCTCGCGGCGGTGACTGTTCCTTGCGGGGAAGAGTCCGGCCCTGGGCCGCGCTCGGCCGGCGGGTGGGTCTGTGGCGTCGGTGGGATGCGGTCGGTCATGATTGCTGATCCCTGAACTTGTAGGTCGAGCGCAGACGGCTGGTGATGGCCTTCTGCCGATTGGTGCGTTCACCGCGCAGCCGGGCACCGGCGCGCGAGGCCGCCCACACGTTCTCGCGTTGCAGCTTGTGGTGGCTGCCCAGGCGGCGCTCGGTCAGCTTGCCCGCCTGGATGGCGGACCGGACGGCGCGACCTGGTTCGGTGTCGTGGGAGCAGTCGCCGAAGCGGCAGTCCCGGGCGAGGCGTTCGATCTCGGCGAAGACCTGTTCCAGGCCGTCGGCGGCGTCGTAGAGGCTGATCGCGCGCAGGCCGGGCGTCTCGATGAGGACACCGCCACGGGGAAGGGGGACCAGCTCTCGGCGGACGGTGGTGTGGCGGCCCTTGCCGTCCTGCCCCCGTACCTCGCCGATGGCCAGAAGCTCGTCGCCGAGCAGCGCGTTGCCGAGGCTGGACTTGCCCGCGCCGGAGGATCCGAGCAGGACCGTGGTGCCGCTCAGCAGCGAGGTCAACGCATCGATGTTCTGACCGGTGGCCACGCTGGTGACCAGGATGTCCGTGCCCGGCGCCGGCGCGCCCGCTTCGGCATGTACGGCGGCGGGGTCGGTGGCCAGATCCGCCTTGGTCAAGACGATCAGCGGCCTTGCGCCGCTGTCCCAGGCGATGGCCAGCAGCCGCTCCAGCCGGGCCGCGTCCAGCGGAGCGGCCAGTGAGACCACGACGACGACGGTGTCGATGTTGGCGGCCAGCACCTGCCCCTGGGAGGTGCGTGACGCCGACGAACGCACGATCGCGCCATGACGTGGCAGCAGGGCCACCAGTTCCGGTTCGCGGCCCGGGCGCAGCGCGGCCCAGTCGCCGGTGCAGGGCGCCAGGAGCGGGTCGGGGGAGTACAGGGCCGTGAGGGCGGCCCACGCCGGGCCTGACCCGGTGACCGCGTCACACAGGCCGCGATCCGCCCGTGCGATCCGGGCCGGTACCAGGCCGGCCTCGCGGTGTTCGGCGAAGGAGTTGTCGAGTGTTTCCGTCCATCCGAACCGGGACAGGACGGCGGAAGGATCCGTGAGGAGATTTGGCAACGTGAGACACCTTGCGGGAAGGGGCCCCGACGAGACGCAGACACCACCCTCGCCTCGAAAACCGGACGGCTACGGCGAGGGGAAGAAGTGGGTCAGACCGGGGCCCGGGACGTGAGGAATGTCCGGGCGCTGCACACAGCAGCGGTCTTCACCGCGGTCATCGAACCTCACCTCCCTCTCATCCGGAAATCCAACACCAAACGATCAGCAGCCTAGCACTTTTGGCAGGATGCACGGGTTCTTGCGCCGACGTCGACGCCGGAGCCTTGCGAACGCCGAGGAACTAGCCGGGGCACGCTGGGCCGAGCTCAAGGAGCATCTCGACGAGCCGGCCGCTGAGCTGGTGGCCGACACTGAGTACCAGCAGATCGTCGACGCGGTCGGCACCTACTGGCCAGAGGTGCTGTACCCGCAGGACACCTCCCAGCTCACGGTCAGTGCAAGCTGCTGGCGGCTCGTACGGGCTGCTGGTAGTTGCCCAAGAGGGTGAAGTGTTCCCGCGACTCTGCCGGGATCGGGCCGATCTCCACGGGCTTCGAGGGGGAGACCAGGCTGGCGCGGTACAGCTTGGCCGTGGCGGTGCTGTTGTTCTCGTCGGCCGCGATGATCAGAGAGCGGCGGTCCCGGGAGACGGCCACCGAGATGATCGCTGTCTCGGTGGCGGGGGCGATCTCAGCCTTCACCTTCACCTCGGTGGACTGCACGTACTCCAGGTCGTTCCGGGCGGTCTTGGGGTCGATCTCCACGGTGTAGAAGTCGTTGCTCGCTCCCGTGCAGAGCAGGTCGGTGGTGTTGATCCAGGCGACGGGGTTGCAGTCTCGCAGGTCACCGCCGTCGCGCACGGCGACCTTCATGCCGAACGGCAGGTGGATGGGAGCGTCGGCGTACCGGTCCACCGTGTTCGCCAGGATGTCCAGCTCGACTCCTTGGACCAAGGCCATCCCTACGGCCACGCCACCAGGATCGGCCGCGAACCTCCCGGAAGGGTGGACGATGCCTGGGCATAGCACGGCGACCGACCGCACGACGCGGTAGAAGGTGTCCTCGTCCCTGTTGCTGAAACAGGCCAGGCTGAGCCGGCGCGGGGTCAGCCGGCCGTTCGGGTCCGCCGAGAAGTACTGCTGGGAGTCGCGCCGGAACCAGAACGACCCGTCAGGCGCGAATCCGGGGTCCTTGTCGGAGAACGTCTCCTTGACGTACCCCTTCTTGCTCGACCTGTCGGTGAGGTCCGTGAATGTCCCCGTGCTGAGGTCCAGCCAGCCGACGTGCGTCGGGTCGCCGCTGGACGGGAAGTCCACCTGGACGGCGACCCGGCGGCCGTCCGGCGAGACCGGGCTGATGCCGGGATCTCCCTCGGCACCACACAGGCTGCGGACGAACGCCTCCTCTCCGCCCACCTTCGTGGCGATCTCGGTCAGGAGAGGCGCGAGCGTGGTGCTGGAGATGGTCGCGGTACGGGTGCGGAAGGCCTCGTCGTAGGCCGTGGCCTGCCACTGATCGTCATTCCTCGAGCAGGCGACCGGCCCTGGGGCGGAGAGCACGGCGGGGAGGCTCTTCGCCGCCTCGGCCAGTGCCGTCTTCCTGACGTCCGGAGTGGCGGTGACGCGCGGGCTCGGCTGTGATTGAGCGGCGGGGCCGGCGTGCGTCGCACAGCCGGTGGCCGCCAGGAGAATCGCGACGACCGTCGCCGGCCAGCCGCCTCTGCGGGTACCCATCGAAGGACTCCTTCACGCCGTTTCAATGATGATCCATTAAATAGTGAATACCATTAACCATGTGTTGCCTCTTCACCGCAAGTGGCCACAGCCGGCGAGACCGGAGAAGATAGGCGAGTGACAGCGTTGACGCGACGGGAACGAATGCGGGCCGAGCTCGAACGCGACGCCAAGGTCGTGGCCCGGAGGATCGCCGCGGAGGAGGGCGTCGAGGGCCTCACCGTCGCCGCCGTGGCGCGCAGTGTCGGAGTGACGCCCCCCGCCCTCTACCGTTACTTCAACGGCAGGGCAGGCCTCGTCCGCGCCGTCTACGACGACGTCACCGCGGAGTTCATGGACACTGTCGCCCGGGCCGTGCATCGCCAGGACCCCGACGACATCAGCGCCCGGCTGCACGCCGGCACCCGGGCCGTGCTCGACTGGTCGCTGGCCAACAAGGTCGAGTTCGACCTGCTCATGGGCGCCGGCTTCCCCAAGGTCGCCGCGTCAGAGGAGGGCATCCCGATAGTCATCGCGCGCGAGCTGGGCGGCCTGTTCGGGCGGCTGTTTGCACAGCTGTGGCACGAAGGGCAGCTGACCTGCCTCGCCGACGAGGACATCGACCCCGTCCTGGCGGCGCAGTTGCGCACCTACCGCACAACCGTCGGCCTGGAGTTCCCGATCGGGGTCGTGCTGCTCATGGTCATCTGCTGGCGGCAGATCTACGGGCTGCTCTGCATGGCCGTCTACGGACACCACAAATTCGCCTTCGAGGACCCTCTGCCGCTGTTCGAGCACATGATGGACGATCTGCTCGGCCTCCTCGGCCTCACGCGGAGTCCAAACCTGCACGTGGCCTGAACGGCTCCTCCGGCAACGCCCCGCGCGCCGGGCACGAAGGCGTCTGCCGTAGCGGTCAGCCCTCTAGAGATGCTGTTGCGCAGCAGCGGACCGTGAACGGCTGCGAGATAGGCGCTGGCGGTGCCGACATTGCCGAGCCAGCGGTACGTCACGCGGGTCATGTGGACCGCGGCCTGGGGGGTTCGCCGCGCGGGATCTCAAGTCGCCCCACACGTCCGTGCCACCTTCAGGGCACAGCGGAAAGGCCCTGATCGGCTGGCACTGCTCGGCCATGACCCGATCGATCGCGCATGCGGTCCTTCTCGGGTGTAACGACGTTGAACGGCCACTAACGCCCAGGTGGGAACGTTCCATGTGCGGGTCTCGGCCCGTCGCATCGCTCCTTCCGTTGACGACGCCCGCCAGCGCCGCCCGTGATCCGGCACCTTCTCCATCCCCAGTGAGCAGTGAGTGCGCCAGAACCCATGGAGCTCCGCGCCTCACCGGCTGAGTGCCCAGGCCACCCGCGGTCTCACGGTGCCCAGGCAGGAACTGGCCGGCCGCCGGGTGGCGTCGCCGCTGTGGAGTCCCGCATCTCTGGTGCGTGCGTAGCGGCTGACCTGCGTTCAGCCCCGTTTCATGGCCAGGAGTTCGCGTCCGCGCTCCGGCGTGATCAGGCGGGCGGCCCGGGGTCGGCCAGCAGGGCGATCGGCGCGAGATGGTCCTCATGCAGCGGCCGCCAGTGGACGAGGGCGTCGCGCAGGCGCGGCCAGGCATCCTCACCGTCGTCGAGAGCGGCGTGCGTGGCCACGTCGAACTCCGGGTTGCCGAAGCAGAGCCGGAACCCCGGCTCCTTCCGCCGCGCCTGATGACTGCCGATCAGGTGCTTGATCCGCTGTGGGCCACGGTCTGCGCAGGAAGATCTTGACAGATCGAGGTTTAGTGGCCATTTGTTTAGCTGTATATTCAGCCGTCTTTCGGAGATTGAGGAATCCACTTTCTTGTTTTCTGTCGACCCTGGCGCGCTAGGATTGGTATGCGCTGGTTTCGCTTGAATGGCGTAGCCTTGCGGTTTGGAAATGAACGGCGTCAGACGGTAAGTCCAGAATGGGCGTGCTTTCCCGTGGGTCCTGCAAAGGGTTATCGATCATGTCTCTGACTGCACCCAACCCCGTCGCATTCAACGGTCCCGTGGACAGGTTCGTGGTCGTGCATGACATCGGACTCGGCGGACAGATCATCGTCATCACGGAAAGCGGCGACGTCTGGGGTCATGATCTCCAAGGCAACGCCATCGGGCCGGGCTTCAAGTTCGACGGAGCCAAGGTCGCCTTCAACGGCCCCGTCGACCGGTTCGTGGTCACGAAGGACGACCGCATCTTCGTCATTACGGAAAGCGGCGACGTCTGGGGCCATGAGATCGCCGGCAGGACCATCGGGCCAGGCTTCAAGTTCGACGGAGCGAGGGTCGCCTTCAACGGCCCCGTAGACAGGTTCGTGGTCACAAGTGGCCTCAAGAATGACAACCGTATGTTCGTCATCACAGAAAGCGGCGACGTCTGGAGTCATGAGATCACCGGTAGAACCATCAAACCGGGCATCAAGTGCGGGGGAGCGAAGGTCGCCTTCAACGGCCCCGTCGACAGGTTCGTGGCCACGCTGGGCTCCCGCATGTTCGTCATCACGGAAAGCGGCGACGTTTGGTGCCATGAGGTCGATCCGGGTGGCGTCATCAACAACACCATCGGACCAGGCTTCAAGCTCGACGGAGCGAAGGTCGCGATCAACGGTGCCATGGACAGGTTCGTGGCGCCGAGTGTCAACCGTCTCATCGTCTTCAGGGGTGACGGTGACGTATGGGGCCATAACGTCATCGGCAACACCGTTGGCCCGGCTTTCCCGATGAACTTCCGCCTCCTGCACTTTACTTTCGCGAACGACATCTCCGAGGCGAACCGGAACAGGTTGATCGACCGACACAGGTTCGCGCTGAGACGTATCGCAGGATGTGACAACCTGTCGGCGGAGGAGAAGAAGAATCTCCTCCGGGCCTACGATTTCTCCATTCATCACACGACGCTCGACAAGCCCGGGACGCTCGGCGCCCATCCCCCGGGGAGCACAGAGGTGAAAGTCAACTTTCAACTTCTTTTCCCGAAGGGTGATGCGGAGATCTCCCAGACTCTCATTCACGAGATGATGCATGTCGCGGGTTTCGGGCACCCCGAAGACAAGCGCAAGCCTCCACCGGGAAGCAGCTGCGAAAATCCCAACCCCGCTGTATTCGACTGCCCCGGCGACAACGGCCCGTACTACGGCGCGCCTCCGCTACGAGCCGAGTTGTGCATCGCGGGTGACCAGAGCGACCTACGCGGCCGACTCGAGCGCAAGGCTCTCGACGAACATTGCGTCATCGATGAGCAGGGCATGGCCACGATCTACACCGAAGGCGCACCCGGTCGGTGAACCCCGTGCCGACGTGCCCCACGTACTCCAGCCGCCCCTGCCCGGCGGGCACACCGAGCCCACGATGCCCTCCAGGCCCAACTGCAGGCTGGACTCCAGCGCCGCGTCGGCCTGGTCGGCACATCGGAACACCGACGCGGCGCTCCCTGCTGGTGCGCCGAGGGGCGCTGAAGGCCCCTATGGCCCCGCCGGCTACGGGTAGACCCGTGTCATCCCCGGCGGCCACGGATACCTGACCTTGAAGATGGACAGGAAGACCATGATCTCGACCGCGCGCACGCCGGGCACCGTACGGATGCGGTCGGACACCAGCCGATGCAGATGCTCCGCGTCCAGGTGGCTGACCTCCGCCATCAGATCGAAGCCTCCCGCGGTGGCCATCAGCCACTCGACCTCGTCGACCTGCGTGATCGCCGCGGCGATCACGTCCAGGTCGCCCTCGCAACGCAGGCCGATGGCGGCGCGGTGCAGGAAGCCCACCTTCCTCGGGTTGATAATGGCCGCGATCTTGATGACGCCCGTGTCGATCAGGCGCGCCACCCGCTGCCTGGTCGGCGCGAGGCTGAGCCCGACCGCCTCGGCGATCCGCCCGTAGGTCCGCCGCCCGTCCTCCTGCAATTCGGCGACGATCCGCCGGTCGGCCGCGTCCAGCGTCACCTCCTCGCCGCTGTCGGTCAGCGCAGGCAGGACCGGCGGGCATCGCCGGGCGCCGGCAGGCTCGTCCGGCACCCGTCTGCCCGAGCCGGGGGGCCAGGAGTAGGAGGCCTTGAACAGGTTGAGATACAGGAGGGTCTCGATGTCGCGCACCCCGGGGACCGTGCGGATGCGCTCGGCGAGCAGGCCGTACAGGTGCTGCTCGTCCACGCAGCGGAGCTCGGCGATCAGATCGTAGCGGCCCGCGGTGGCGACCAGCCAGTCGACCTCGTCCACCTCGCTGATCGTGGCCGCGATGGCGTCGAGGTCGCCCTCGCAGCGCAACCCGACCGCGACCCGCAGCCGGAAGCCGAAAGCACCGGGGTTGGTGATGGCCACGATCTCGATCAGTCGGGATCTGGTCAGGCGGGCCACCCGCTGCCGGGTCGGCGCCTCGGTGAGCCCGACCGCCTCGGCGATCCGCCCGTAGGTCCGCCTGCCGTCGTCCTGCAGCTCGGCGATGATCCGCCGGTCGATCTCGTCCAGCGCGGGCGAATCCTGCGGTTCGCGGCTGTCGTGGAGGGCATCGGTCACCCCGCAATCGAAGCATGACCGTCGCCTGTCCGCCACGCGACCCCCGACCCGCCGGATCAGCGGAAATAGTATTACTTGTCGCGTGAGGCTGTGAAAAACAGTTGTCCGCAAGCATCACATCAACTATTTTGCGGTCATGAGCGAATCCTATGACGCCGCTGCGGTAGCGCTGTCGGACGGCATGCTCCGCCGCGAGTCCGGCCGCCTGCTGATCGAGGACGTGCCAGTGGACGCCCTGGTCGAGCGGTTCTCCGCACCGCTGTTCGTGCTGTCCGAGTCCACCCTGCGACGGCAGGCGCGCCGCATCCGCGCCGCGTTCGAGCGGGCCTGGCCCCGGGGAAAGGTCGTGGTGCTGCCCGCGGTCAAGGCCAACCCTGTCCTCGCGCTCCAGCGCGTGCTCGCGCAGGAGGGCATGGGCGCCGACCTGGTCGGCGCGGGCGAACTGGAGGTCGCGGTCCGTGCCGGGACCGACCCCGCCCTGATCTCGCTCAACGGCACCAGCAAGGACCGGGCCACGATCGAGCGCGCCGTGGCACTCGGCGCCCGCGTCACCATCGACGACGTGCGGGAGATCGAACTCTCGGTGGCGGCGGCCCGCGCCGTCGGCAAGCAGGCCAACCTGCGGATACGGCTGCGGCCCTACTACGAGACCGACGCCCGCATGGACGCCTTCGGCGTGTCGATCGCCGACATCTACGGCACCTACAAGTCGGGCGTCCCCCACGACGACCTGGCTGAGGCCGGTCGCGCGCTGTCCGCGCCGGAACTGCGGGTCACCGGCGTGATGATGCACATGGGCCGCTACACCACCGACCTGTCGGTCATCGGCGGGTTCAGCAGGCGGTTCGGCGAGCTGACCGCCGAGGTGTCGGAGCTGTGGGGCGGCTGGACGCCGGACACCATCGACGTCGGCGGCGGATTCGCGCCGCAGGTCGACGGGTTCGGCCGGGCGAACCCGAGCTTCGTCCCCCCTGTCCCGCCGTCGATCGAGCGCTACGCCGAGGTCGTCTGCGAAAACCTGACCAAGGGCCTGGCGTCGGGCGGCATCGGCGTCGAGGGCCGTACCCTGGAGGTCGAGCCGGGCCGCGCGCTGTTCGGGCCGTGCGGCATCCACGTGGCTACCCTGCTCAACGTGAAGCGCCAGACCCAACCCTTCCCCTTCACCTGGTATGAGACGGACACCACGCAGATGTTCCTCTCCGAGATTCCCCACCAGGCCGGCCGCCCGCCGGTGACCCCTGTACGGCTACCGGAGACCGGGACCGCGGTCGAAGTACGGGTCGTCGGCCGCTCCTGCATGTCCGACGTGCTCGCGCGCACCGCCACGCTGCCCGCCATGAGCGCGGGTGACCTGCTGGCCTTCTGCTTCACCGGCGCCTACAACGACGCGAACGCGAGCAACCTCAACCTGCTGCCCCGCCCCGCGACCGTGCTGGTGAACGGCACGCAGGCCCACCTGGTACGGCGGGCCGAGAGCATCGAGGACCTGCTCGCGCGCGACACCCTCCCCGACCACCTCCACCACACCTTCACCGGAGCCGCCCGATGACCATCACCACGCCCGTACTCGACCACGCCGGGCTCACCTGCGCCGACCTGGCGGCCTCGCTCGCCTTCTACCACGACCTGCTCGGCATGCCGCTGCTCGACCAAGGCGAGGCGCAGGCCCGCGCCGCGGGCATCGAGGACGCCTGGCTCGCCTTCGCCATGCTCGACGCGGGCCGGGGGCAGATGATCGAGCTGCTGGAGTACCGCAGGCCCAAGAGCGCGCCGTCGGTCGCGCCGCCGGTCAGCAGTGTGGGAGGCGGGCACGTCGCCATGGGCGTCCAGGACCTCGACGGGCTGCTCGCGCGCCTGGCCGAGGCCGGGGTCCACCCGCTCACCGAGGAGCCGGTCACGGTGTCAGGACACGGGCACTGGGACGGCGCGCGGCTCGTGTACGTGCTCGACCCCGACCGCCACGTGGTCGAACTGATCCAGTTCGCCGCCGGGCGATAGGACCGGCGCGGCCTGTCGATCATGGCGGAGGCCGTACGGTTCCCGACGCCGCACGCCCCCGCGCAGGCCGTCTTCATCCTGGGACACGCCCTGGCCCAGGTCGGCACACCGCCCGGTCGCGAAACCTCCAGCCGGCCGACTCCGGCCACTACGACACACCTGGTTCGAGGTACTCAAGACCGGCTCACTGACGGTGTGCGGCCAGGGTGTAGGCACCCCGGGTGCAGCCGGTGATGCGCCAGCCGCCCGGTGCCCGCCGGGCGGCGACGCCCGTTACTCCGGTACTGCGGACGACCGGCCGGACGCTGCCGGGGAACCAGACGTCGAGGCCGCACCCGTTGCCTTCGCCCTGGGCGGTGAGGCTCGCCTGGTCCGACGTGAGGCCGGTCAGGCGGCCGGGGGCGGAGCGGGGGTAGGGGCGCGAGAGCTCGGCAACGTATTCAGGAGGCGGGGGCAGGTCCTTCCCGGTGACACAGTCCTCGATCATGAGGTTGCCGCCGGTCTTGGACTCGGCTCCGGCGTGGGCGTCGCCGCAGGACTGTTTCCAGACCCAGAACGCACCGCCGATGCGGTGCCGATCCTCCTGGTCGGTGTATCTCGTGATCGGGGCGGAGGCGGGGTCGCCGAACCAACCCCACTCACCCGACCAGAGCCCGGCACCGTAGTACGCCGCCGCCCGGCTCGCCAGGTCGAAGCCGCGCTCGATGCTCGTGATCGTGAGGCCGGTGCCCTGGTCGATGGTGATCGACTCGTTGTAGAGGTGGGGGGCGAAGACGAGCAGCCGGTCGTCGGTGAAGTCCTTGGGCACCGAGGCCTCGAAGCCGAGACCTGACCAGAGCACGGACGGCTCGAAGAAGACCAGGTGCGGGAAGCCGCGCTTCTCGCCCGCCCTGATGGCCTTGATCGCTCGGTCGTAGTAGCGGCCGAGCAGGACGCCGGAGGTGATCGGCGGGGCCTCGCCGAAGCCGGGCTCGTTCAGCAGGTCGTATCCGGCGACCATCGGCTCGTTCGCGAACCGCTCCGCCAGCATGCCCCAGGCGGCGACCAGGCGGGTCTGGATGCCGTCCCTGTCCTGGTAGAAGTTGGTGAAGGCGCGGGCGACGGCCGGAGAGATATCGCGTCCGGTGAACTCGCACTTGGGGGCGCCGTCGAAGCGGTCGGCCCAGGTGGGGGCGCCGTCCCAGCCGTGCATCGGGGAACCGTTCTCGCAGGTGGTGCCGGGGGCGGCGTTGACGCCCTTGCCCCAGGCGTCCTGGTGCATGTCGATGACCGTGCGCAGGCCATGCTTGGCTGCGGTCTCGACGGCCCAGGAGATCCTGGCGAGGTAGGCCGGGTCGTAGTGGCCGGGCTGGGGTTCCAGGGCTGACCAGGACACGGCGAGGCGGATGACGTTGAAGCCCATCTGCTCCATGCCGGCGAAGTCGGCCTCGGTGAGCGGTCGCGTCACCGCCCGGTCCGGAAATTTCTGGAAGTAGTCTTCGAGCTGGTTGACGTTCACGCCGCGCAGTAGCACCTCGTTGCCGTCGGCGTCGACGATCCTGCGGTCTGCTGAGAGCGTCAGGCCCTTGGTGCGTGGTGGCTGCGAGGTGGTGGTGCCGGGCTGCAGGAGCGGTACGGCGAGCGCCGCCGCAGCCACGACAGCCGCCATCCGTATCGGCGCAGAAGAGGCGACGCCCTTACGCGCCGGGAGAAGGACGGTTCTTCGCGCGGGGAGGAGGGCGACGATGGCTGCGGTTGCGAGGGCGAGGAGGGCGCCGAAGGAGAGCGCGGGGGCGAGGCGGAGCATGATCGCCGGTGCCCAGAACGTGTCGCCGCCCGCCAGGTCGCCGGGGAGCCCGATGGCCACCTCGACCACGCCCAGCGTCGCGGCCGCTCCCAGCGCGGAGATCCCGGCCACGACGGCTCGCGGCGAGGTGGTGGCACTGAGCCAGCGGTTCAGTGCCCAGGTCATCACGCCCAGCAGGGTGACGGCGGCGAGGCAGCCCAGTGGTCCCGCCTCGGGCGCGGGGGCCAGCGGGGAGTCGCCGATGGCGTACCCGACGGGTGAGCCGCCCCACCACGCCCCGCCGACCGACGCGCCCAAGACCACGGCCACCCCAGCCGCCACCCACCCCGGTCCCCAAGCCGGTGGTAAGAACGACCCCGAGGCCGCAGCGGGTCCAGCGCCCGACACTGGGGGCGGCGGGGAGGTCGAGATCGAAGGGGGTGGGGTGGGGAGGCGGCGTAGGAGCTGGGTGAGCCAGGTGGCTGCCAGGACCGGCAGGCCGAAGACCGCCGCCTTGACGCCGGTGAAACCGGTTGACCACGTCAGGTAGACCACATCGCCGAAGGCCATGACCAGCGACATCAGCAGCTTGGCCGCCATAGCCGACCACACCACCGCGCCCCACACCAGCAGCGCCGTACGCAGCGGGGTACGCCCGCGCGCGACCGCCCACGCCAGAACCCCGACCCCCGCCAGCAGCAGCGGCACGTAGACGGCCGGCGCGGCCACCTGCCAGAGCCCGGCGACGGGTAGCAGGTCGGCTCCTGTCCAGGTGTACGGCGCGGCCAGCCCTGACGGGTCGAACGCCGCTCCCAGGACGATGACGGCGGCCAGCACGGCGACGGCGATCGGCGACAACCAGCGGTTCCTCATAGTGTCGGCGACCATACATGAGCATTGTTCACAAATGAAGAGTCAGATTCACAACAGTGCGGAAGACCAGCCGAACCCGCTCGTGGCCCGCTCAGCCTTGGTCGCGGTGAACCGCCGCCCGTAGACGACGGCGATGTCGCTCATCTTGCGGGACAGCGCCTCTCTCACAGCAGGTCGCCACAGCGCTCTGGAAGTCATCGCGTCCGCGGGCAGGTTTTCGCGATGACCGACATGTCTGGACAACCCAGGAATGCTGGTACGGGGGACCGAGAGGTGAAATCCCTCCTGGACACCCGACCACTGTTGAGGCAAGTTGTAAGATCCTTCTTGCCTCACATGGATCAGGGTGCCGATGGGGCCGACGCTGTGCGGCATCCCAGGTCCCGGTCTGCTCATTGCCAGGCGAGCAAGTCGTAAGCTCGCGCCAGGTCATCGGCCCACGGCGTGTCGTGATCACGCTCAAATGCGCTGTACAGGCGCTCTCTGACCCGGTCGCGATGCAGCCAGGTGAGGACCGCGGCGGGCAGATGCACTCCTCTGACCCACCCGGTCACCAGATCGGCGAGATGACGGTCTGCCGCTGGTCCGCGAATGGCGTCCCAACCGTCGAGGAACAGGCTCACGCTGTCGGTGAACTCGCCGACCACGCTGAGGAATTCGGCCGTCTCGCCGAACGAGCCGACCTGCGGCGGATACTTCGCCAACAGCGACCGCCAGACCGCCATGAGGTAGCCGTCGACAGCCTCCTGCTCAGCTGCGGGCCAGATTCGCCAGCCCAGCCGGACCAGCAGGCCCAGGACCATACTCGGGTACAGCTCGTCTCCCGTGACGAGCCGCTCCAGCAGCAACGGCAGCAGACTCTTCACGTCGTCGTCGGTCCCGACCGTGTTCCCCAGGCTGATCGTCAGTGAGAACAGGTCATGCTCATCCACCAGCACCGACCCGCGACAGTGCGGACACCCTTCGAGGACCGCCCGACGCGGGTAGCGGGCGAACACCTCCCGAAGCCGTCCCACCGCCACGCCCGGCCCCTCGTCCACCGGCCAAGTGTCGCACCCGGTATCCGCAGGTGCAGAACCAGCGATCGCTTCAAGTGCGCCCAGAGGCCCTCCATCGGGTTCAGCTCGGGGCGCATAGGCCGGCAGTCGGACAACCGTCAGCCAGGAACGCCGCCCGATCAGCTCCTGCATCGTGGCACCGACATGCGTGTTCAAGATGTTTCAGATCAGGCGCCGGCGGCCCCAGGTGGCTCGCCCGCCGGGCGGCGATGGAGGACACCCACATGCCCCGCGCCGCTACCGACTACCGTCCCCTGCTGCCTGGCAACGGCACCCGCCGAAGTCCTCGGTCTTGCGTGGGCAGCCACGGCACGGCTCGGGTATCCAGTCCGTGCCGCGGTAGGCGTTGAAGGCAGGCGACTCGGACCAGATCCACTCCAGCTGGTGGTCGCGCACGCTGGGCAGGTCGAGCGGCAGGCCGTACGCCGCCGGGCAGGGCAGCACCCGGCCGTCCGGCGCCACTGTCAGCGAAATGGCTCCCCCAGCCGCCCATGCACGGCTTGGCCACGCCGTCGAAGTAGTCGGGCACCACCCAGATGAGTTCGACGTCGGTACGGTGGCGCCAGGACTCGACCACCCGGGCGCCCCGGGCGAGCTGTGCGCGGCTGGGCATCAGGGCTCGCCGGTTGACCAGGCCCCAGCCGTAGAACTGGATGTTGGCCAGTTGGATCCTGGCCGCGCCCCAGGCGATGCCGAGCTCGATGATCTCGTGGACCGTGTCCAGGTTGTGCCGGTGCAGCACGACGTTGAGGCCCAGCGGCAGGCCCGCGTCCTTCACCACGGCGGCGGCCCGTTCCTTGGCCGCGAACGACGCGCTTCCGGCGATCCGGTCCGACGCGGCCGCCGTATGCGCCTGGACGGAGAGCTGCACGCTGTCGATCCCGGCCGCGGCCAGTTCGGCCAGTCGGGCGGCGGTCAGCCCGACGCCGCTGGTGACCAGCTGGCAATAGATCCCTTCCGCTGCGGCGACGATCTCGGCGAGGTCGCGTCTGACCAGCGGCTCGCCGCCGGAGATGTGCGCATGGACCACGCCGAGCGCAGCCGCCTGCTTCATCACCCGGCTCCAGTCCGCGGTGTCCAGCTCGGCGGACCTGCGGACCAGCTCGGCGGGGTTGGAGCAGTACGGGCAGCGCAGCGGGCACCCGTGCGTGACCTCGGCGAGCATGGCCCAGGGCGGTGGCACGGTCGCGTTCATCGCAGCCACCCCTGGCCTCGGAGGTCGTCGAGGAAGTCGGTGACGTCGTCGGGGCCGGCCTGGGGGAAGTGTCGCGAGATCTCGGTAGCCGTGCGGGCGCCGTCGCACAGCCGCACGATGGCGGCCGCCGTGTCGTTCAGCACCACGATCCGCTCGGGCACGATCAGGAGCTCCGCCTGCCGGATGTCGCAGTGACGCAGCCGGGCCGCGGGAGCCAGCGTGGGCTTCCAGCTCATGTGTACGCCCGGTCGACGGCGTCGAGCAGCGTCCACAGCACCTCGCACTTGTACTCCAGCGCCTTGATCGCTTTCGTCCTGTCCGCCTCGGTACGAGCCCAGTCGAGGACCAGCGCGAGCGCCTCGCCGCTGTCGCGGCGGCCTTGGCCGACCCGGGCGCGGAAGTAATGCAGGCCTTCCGGGTCGATCCAGGGGTAGTGCTTCTCGAACGCGGCGATCCTGGTTCGCATCAGGTCGGGCGCGAACAACTCGGTGAGGGAGGAGGCCACGCACTCCAACGGGCTGCCGGTGCGGCACAGGTTCACGTAGCCGTCCACCGCCAGCCGTACGCCGGGCAGGACGCCGGCGCCGGACCACAGGTCGGCGCGCGGGATGCCCGCCGCCTCGCCGAGCTGCAGCCAGCGCTCGATGCCGCCCTCGCCGGGCTCGGAACCGTCCTGGTCGATGATCCGGTGGATCCAGATACGGCGCAGCGCCGGGTCCTCGAGCTTGGCGAGGATCAACGCGTCCTTGATCGGGATGTGCCGCTGGTAGTGGAACCGGTTGAGGATCCAACCGCGCAGCTCCTCCTTCGACAGCAGCCCGTCGTGCATCCGCCGGTTGAACGGGTGCAGGTGGTGGTAGCGGCGTGCGGGTACGGCGCGCAGCGCCTTCTCGAACTCGTTCACAGATCGATCACCATTCCGTCTCGCGCCACCTCGACGCCCAGGCCCTCGTGCAGCGGCGAGCCCGGGTCGACGAGCGGATTGGTGTTGTTCAGGTGCGTGCCGTCCTCAAGGGGAACTCCGTCCTCGACGGCCCGTCCGTGTACGGGCACGGCTGGTCCGCCTCGGTGCTCGCGCCGTTCACGCTGCGCTCGGGCACCCAGCCGCAATCGGCCGACGACGTCGTGCTCGACACCGGCCTCGCCAAGCGTGCCGGGGTCGCCGAAGGGGGCACGGTCACGCTGGTGATCGGGTCGACGCCGGGATCGTACCGGGTCAGCGGCGTCGCCGAGCCCGCCGCCTCGCTCGACCGGCAGTCTGCGGTCTTCTTCACTGACGACCAGGCGGCGCGGCTCCACGGCGAGCCCGGCAAGATCGACGCAGTCGGCGTGCTGGCCGCAAACGGGGCCGACGCGGGCGACCTCGCCGACCGGATCAAGAAGGCTGTGCCAGGCGTGGTCACCTATACCGGCGACGACCGCAGCGACGTCGAGACGCTCGACGTCGGGCAGATGCGGTCGTTCGTCATCGAGGTGGCCAGTGCGTTCGGCGCTACCTTGATCCTTCTCGTGATCATAGTGGTCGCCAGCACGCTGGCGCTGTCGGTGCAGCAGCGCCGCCGCGAGCTGGCCCTGCTGCGGGCCGTTGGTGCCACGCCTCGGCAGGTGCTGCGCATGATCGGCGGTGAGACCGTGCTGGTCGGCGGGATCGGTGCCGTGCTCGGCGCCATCCCCGGCGTCCTGCTCGCCATGCTGCTGCACGCCGTGTTCACGGCGGCCGGCGTGCTGCCGTCCGGATTCTCGCTGGTGATCACGCCGTTGCCCGTGCTGTTCGCCCTGCTGACCTGCGTCCTCGCGGCCCGGCTCGGCGGCTGGCTCGCGGCCCGGCGCGCCGCAAAGGTCAGTGCCGTCGAGGCGCTCGGCGACGTGGCCGTGGAACCGAAGAAGCTCGGCTGGTTCCGGCTCGCGCTCGGCCTGCTGCTCGTGCCCGCGGGCCTGGCCGTCGCGATCGTTCTGCCGATCGTGCTGCCCGGTGAATCGGCCATCGACGGCGCCGCCGGCTCCGCCCTGGTCCTGGTGGTCGCCGTCGCCCTGCTCGGACCGCGGTTGTTCGGCGGCGTCGCGACGCTGCTCGGCCGTCACCCGGGCGGCGTCACCCGGTTCCTCGCCATCGCCAACTCCCGGGCCAGGGCCCGTCGGCTCAGCGCCGCCACGACCCCGCTGATCATGGGCGTGACCATGGCGTCCGCGCAGCTCTTCAGCGGCACGACGCTGGCCGCGACCGCGCACGACCAGGCCGCCGACGGCGTGATCGCCGACCACGTGGTGACCTCCGACAGCGCGGGGATCTCATTCGATCTGGCCGGGGTGCTCCGCGGCGTCCCGGGCGTCCGCACGGTCGGCCCGGTCGCCCGAACCTCGGCGATCCTCACCTGGCCCGACGGCGACAGCATCCAGTACAGGGTCTCCACGGCGCAGGGCGTCGACCCGGCGGCCGTGCCGGACACCATGAACCTGGACGGCTGCGCGGCGACCTGAGCGGTCTCACCGGGTCCACGGTCGCGCTCAGCCGCCTCGTCGCCGGCACGGTCGGCGTCGACGTGGGCGGCAGCGTCGACGTGCACCTCGGGGACGGTACCGTCGAGAAGGCCAAGGTGGTCGCGGTATACGAGAACGGGCTCGGCTTCGGCGACGTCACGCTGCCCCACGACGTGGTCGTCGCGCACACCACCGACCATCTCGACCGGTGGCTGCTGGTGCACTCCGACCGGGGCGAACCTGAGCGCGGCGCTGAAGACATACCCTACGGTGAGCGTGCGCGACGCCGCGGCGGTCACCGCCGCACCGACCGATGACACCGGCGACGGCGCGATCAGCCTCGTGCTCAACGCCGTGCTGCTCGGCTATCTCGCGATCGCCGTCGTCAACACGCTGGTCATGGCGACGATCTCACGGGTACGCGAGTTCGCCCTGCTGCGCCTCGTCGGCGCTCGCACCAGCCAGGTCCAGTCGATGATGCGCCAGGAGGCGGGCATCATCGTGATCTGCGCGGTCGTCGTCGGTACGATCGCCGCGCTGCCGTCGCTGATCGGGATCAGCTACGCGATACGCCACTCGGTTTTCCCCTCCGTCCCACCCCTGATCTACATCGGTATCGTGATCGTGGCCGCGATGATCGCCTGGCCTGCCGTGATGCTGCCGACCCGGCTCGCGCTGCGGCCGCCGGCCGTGGAGGCGATCGCGCCCCGAGTGACACACGACCGTTATCGCAGGTGAGCCGTGGCTCGGCCACGCCTCAAAAGCGCAGGCCGCGGCCGCCATCACCAAGAGACGCTCTGGCGGCACCAAGGTCACCGTCTTCCGCGGCGAACCGCGCCGGCATGTGCCGGACCTGGGCAAGCTGAAGGCGCCGGACAACCGGAAGGCGCTGCACCAGGCCGCATCAGCCGGTGCGGCGGGATCGGGACACGGCCAGCCCGCCGAGGGTCATGGCGATCGCTCCAACCACCAGGTCCACGAAGCCTCCGACGATTCCGTAGCCGGTGCCGGGACCACCCTCGGCAGCGGCCACCACCAGCCCGCCGATGACCGCGCAGGTCAGACCGGCCACCACGGCGGCGATGGCGGGATTCCTCTTGCTTCCGGCGCCGGAACGAGGGGCGGAGCGGGCCAGAGCCAGCCCGCCGATGACGACGCCGGCCAGCCCCAGCAGCGCGGCCACCGCGGACCAGATGCGCCCGGCGGTCAAAGCGTAAGCACCGACGGGCTGGACCAAAACGTGCGCGGCCGCCGGTGTGGCGAGCCCCACAATTGCGATCAGGGTGGCTGCGGCGGTGGCCAGCAAGTGACGGACGGACATGGGGAGCCTTTCTGTCGAATGACGGGCGTCGGCAGCGTGTGCAGCGCGGTGGATCGCGGTGACTCGGCCTATGCCGGCCGAGGCTCCAGTGACGAGCGTGAGCGCCTGGGAGGGGCTTCACGGACTCGATCATCGCGCCGTCGAGGCAGCCGTGGCCTCCGACAGCGGATGGCTGCGTCTACGCAGTTCTGTGTAGACGCCTCGTGCCTCGATACGCCCGTCGACGTAGGCGGCCGCGCGTCTGGGCGGAGTGTTCTCGCGGGTGGCAATCGTAGGATCGCGGCATGGAACACCGCGTGGTGTCGTTGCGCCTGCCGGTGCTGGCGCAGGACGTGCTGCTCGCGCTCTTCATCACCGTGATGCAGGTTCAGGGCACGATAGTCCGCAATGCCGGCGAGGTGATACAGCGCCGCTCACCGACCTCGGAAAACTGGGATATGTCCTGCTGATCGTGAGTGGCGTGGTCGTCGCCGTCCGCCGCCGGTAGCCGGTGCCGGTGTACGTCACCGCCGCGCTGCCAGCCTGGTGTACTACGGCCTCGACTTCCCGGACGGGCCCGGCTGGCTCGGGCTCTTCGTCGCCCTGTACACCCTCACCGCCTACGGTGACGGGCGCCGGTCGCTGATGATCGCCGGCGCGGGCGCGGGTGGACGCCGAACGGCTGCGGATCGCGCGCGAGGTTCACGACACGGTCGCGCACGCCATAGCGATCATCAACGTCCAGTCCGGTGTCACCGCGCACGTGCTCGACAAGCGGCCGGAAGTGGCGCGCGAGGCGCTGCGGGTCATCGAGCAGACCAGTTCTCGGGCGCTGCGGGAGATGCGGGCCATCACCGGGGTACTCCGTGATGACGACGGTGACGACAACGAGGGACGGGGGCCGTACCCCGGGCTGGGGCAGATCGGCGAACTTGACCGCCAAGGCACGCGAGGCCGGACTCGACGTCAAGCTCGAGGAGAGTTCGCCCGCGGCGCCGTTGCCCAGCGCGGTGGGAAGTGCCGCCTACCGGATCGTTCAGGAATCGACCTCGAGGACGACATCACGGTGGTGGGGGAAGCCGCCAACGGCGCCGAAGCCGTCGAGCGGGCCCGTGCCACGCGACCCGACGTCGTCCTCATGGACATCCGCATACCCAAGGTGGACGGGATTCAAGCCACCGCCCAGATCGCCCTCAAAGACGCCGGACCAGCCGAACTCCTCCACGCCATCCGGGTGATCGCCGCCGGAGAGGCGCTGCTCGCACCACGGATCACCCGGCGCCTCATCGGCCAGGTCACCGCACATCGAAGAGCCGCCAATGTCGCGGAGGACCGGCTCGCGGTGCTGAGCCAGCGCGAGCGTGAGGTGCTGGCCCTGGTGGGCCGGGGGTTGAGCAACGACGAGATCGGCGGGGAGTTGGTCCTCAGCCCGGCCGCGGCGCGGACACATGTCAGCCGCGCGATGGCGAAACTGGGAGCGCGCGATCGAGCGCAGCTGGTCGTCATCGTCTACCAGACGGGCCTGGTCAGCCGCTGACCGGGGGAAGCGCCGCAGCGAGGGTGACGACCTTGCCGCGGCCGGGCCGCCGGTGGGTGACGAAAACCGGGGCGCGGGTGCGGCCTTTGAGCAGCGGCGGCAGGGTGTCCAGGAAGGCGCCGGCCACGGCCCGGACCGTCAGCCGGTTGCCGACGGGCGGCTGCACCACGGCGGGCACCACGTCCCCTGGCAGGGGAGGCGACGTGGTGCTACGGCTTGGGCGAGATGATGTAGATCCCAGCAGCGACTGCTTGTGGCGCCTACGCCCGGTGGGGTTCGGCGAACAGCCGTGCGACGAGTTCACCGCGACTGGAGATCCCCATTTTACCGAAGACAGCCTTGAGGTGACCGCGAACGGTGTGGGGAGAGACGAACAAGGCTGTGGCGATCTCGGCGGTGGGCAGGCCCCGTGCCACGAGCTGAGCGACTTCGAACTCCCGTGGCGTCAGGCCGTATGCCTGGGCGACGATGACCGCCAGATCGGCGGGGGGCGCGGGCTCGATGACGAGCGCTGTCGGACCTGGCCGTCCGCCGGGACCGCTCAGGCACGAGGCGTGGCAGGTCAGCCACTGCCTGTCGAGGGTTCGGATGCGAATCCTGGCGCTGCCGCGATCGTTGCCTTGGGCAATGGCCCGCGCCTGCAGAGTCGTGCCGATCAGCCAGATGGGCAGCCTCAGCCCGAGCGCCGTGGGCGTGGATGGCCCGTCCGGCAGCAGCGCGAGATAGCGCCGAGCCTCCTCGTTGATCGACATGGCCTCGCCGTGCTCGTCGAACAGCAGGAGGCCGGGTGCGGGGGCGCCGGGCCCGCCGTCCGATCCTGACGGGCGGGCGAACCGGCGCAGCCGGTGGGCGAGCGGTCCGGACAGATCGGCGAGCAACGCGATCTCGTGCGGGCCGAACGCCGGGCCGCCCCGCATGCGAAACAGGCTCACCGAGCCCCACGGCCGCTCGCCGATCCGCAGCACGGCCCGCAGTTCGTCGTCCACGCCCTGGCCGCCGAGCAAGCGGCGGAAGCGGGCGCTGCGCGCGGGCAGGTCGCCGGTGGCCGCGCGGAGACCGGCCACGGGGACGGCCGCGCGGGCGAGGTCACGGAACGGCAGGACGTTCTCCTCCAGGAGCTCGCTCTCCCAGTAGGTGGCGCATGCTTCACGGGAGCCGAGGTTCTCCACCAGCATGGGGGCGGTGACCAGGCCCGTTTCCGGGTCGGTGGCCGTCCACACGGCGGCGTCGAACGGCATGTCCCGCCGCAGCCTGGCGGAGGTGCGGCTGAAGAGTTCCAGCGCGTTGGAGGCCCGCTCGGCAGCCGACAGGATCTCGGCGTGGCGGTGCGGGTGGGTCATCGAGCTTCCTTCTGGCGCTGGGTCACTTCCGAGGGTTGGACGCGGGTCAGCTTGCCTGTTCTCCCTTCCTTCGCCAACCCCTCATTCGAGGGGGTCATTCCTCCGCTGATCCCCCCAAACGGGGAATGGAGTGCGGTTATGGCCGCCACGAGGCTCGAAAGGACCTCATCTTCTGGGCGAACAAGGGAGAACGTCGTGCGTATCGCGATCATCGGGGCCGGTGCCGCCGCGGTCGGCCTGCTGGACGCGCTGGCCGTCAGCGAGGCGGGGATGGGGGCGGGGGAGGTCACCGTGTTCGAGCCGTCCGCGTACCTGTGGCGGGGACGCCCGTACGGGCCGGATCTGGACAGTGTTCTGGTCAACGCTCCGCCCGCCATCATGTCGATCCGCCATCTGGACTCAGGGCACTACGCCTCCTGGCTGGGCCCGGAGCGTGCCGCCGCCCACCTGGACGACCTGCTGGGGCAACCGCTGGTGCCGCGCGCGCTTTACGGCGAGTATCTGGCCGACACCGCCGAGGCCGCGCTGGCCGCGCTGCGCGAGCGCGGGTGGCGGACACGGGTTGTGGCCGCCCGGGTCGTGGCGGCGGCACGCCGCGCAGGCGGCCTCCGGCTGACGCTGCGCACCGAGGACGGGCACGACCACCCGGTAGACCGGGTGGTTTTGTGCGTGGGCGGGGGGATGCCGCAGGACCACTACGGCCTGGGCGGCGCTCCAGGGTTCGTGGGTGATCCGTATCCGCTGGCGTACACGCTCGACCGGGTCCCGGCCGGGGCCGAGGTCGCGGTGATCGGCAGCGGGCTGACCGCCGTGGACGTGGTGGTGTCGCTCGCCGCGCGCGGGCATGCCGGGCGGATCACGCTGGTGTCGCGGAGCGGCATGCTGCCCCATGTCTGGCAGCGTCCCCTCGGCCACCGGCCCGTGCACGTGATCGTCGAGCGGGTGGAGGCGCTGTGCCGCGAGCACGGTGGCGTCACTCTGGACGACCTCGCCGGGCTGCTCCGCGCCGAACTGGCCGAGACGGGCGAGGACTTCGCGCGCTTCACGGCCGAGTTGCCGGCCGCGGGGTCGGAGGAGCCCGTATGGCGGTTGCGGCGGCAACTGGACGCCGTCGACGACCCGCGGATCGGGCGGCGGGTCCTGCAGGAGACCGCCCACACCGTCGGCCCGTACGTGTGGCGGCTGCTGCCCGAACCCGACCGCGAACGGCTGCGCAGGCACTTCCGTCTGGCCACCAGCATGGCGTCGCCGATGGTGCCGGTGAACGCCGCCGCCCTGCTGCGGCTGTTCGAGTCCGGGCAGCTCACCATGGTGGCAGGCGTACGCAAGATCGAGGCTGTGGAGGGCGGGTTCCGGGTTCGGGGCGACGGTGGCGACCTGAACGCCGACGTCGTCGTCAACGCCGTGAACCCGCCGCCCCAGGCGGTGCCCCGCGCGGCCGAGCCGCTGGTCACGTGCCTGCTCGCCGATGGACTGGCCACGCTGCACCCGTCGGGCGGGCTGGTCCCCGCCGACCCACGCCTGCACGTGGTGGGCGACCTCGCGGGCGGCGGGCCGTTCATCACCTCGGGCATCCCCGGAGTCGCCGCGGCGGGCGCCCGTACCATCAGCGGACTGCTGGCCACACATACCGGCTGATCAGTCGCGGGCGGGGCGCGTCGTCCCCTGAGGGGCGCGCCGAGGGCGTGGAGTGCGCTTGCGGGTCGCGGCCGACCGTTCGCTCATACATGCACCTTGCCGTTCACGTGCAGGTAGAAGATTGTCATCATCGCCGATCAGCACTGCCCTGGGCCATCTGACCGACCAGGGTCCGCTGGTCGCCTCCGCCGCTGACTGCGGCGGCCTGCTGGAATGCTTCCAGCGCAGTCACCCGGCCAGGGAGTAGGTCGCCCGCGCGGCCTCGGGGATCAGGCCTGGCAGGTCGATCCACGCGGTCTGCGGCATCTGCCGCAGCACGTCCGCGAGCTGCTGGCCGACCCCCTTGAGGAAGTGCCTGGCGTCCTCGTCGTCGCCGTTCCACAGGTCGGAGAACTCCCAGCCGCCCTTGTTGACCACCGTGTCGAGGCACTTTGGCTGATCGCCTTGAGGAGTGATGCCCTCGGTGCCTTAGCTACGGATGTGGCCTTTGCAATACAGGGAAGCGTGGGCAGACTTGACCCGTGATCAAGACGCTAAGGCCGCAGGACTACAACGAGGTGCTCCACGTCGGGCACTATTTCCGCAAGGGTGTCCCTGTCCTCATAGATCTGACGCAACTGACCGATGACGTGGCCAAGCAGTTGGTGGACTTCTGTGCTGGGCTGATCTGCGGGCGGGGCGGCGAGATGGAGCGAGTGGACCGGAAGATCTTCCTCCTCCAGCCGTCGCCCAAGCCCCGGATCGCTGCTGCGCACATCCCCGATCTGGCCCACATCGTCGATTGATCGTCCAGGGATCAGAGACAGCCGCTCAGGCCAGAAGCCCCAGGGTTTCGGGCGTCTCCCAGGCGGTCAGCTGCCGCTCAGGGTTGGTTTCTTGGTGCGCGAACTGGTTGATGAACTCGGCGAGGGCTCGCCGGTCCTGCTCGGGCAGGTCCTGCAGGAGGGCGATCACCGGCTCCAGCAGCTGCATCGAGGCCTCGGCGATGGCGTCGTCTTCGCCCCATTCGGATCATGGGGCGCGATACGGCAGCAAGCAGTTCGCGGACCTGTGCGCCGAGCTGGGCGTCGTCCAGTCGATGGGAGTGGTCGGATCCAGCGCCGACAACGCGGCGGCCGAGAGCTCCAATGCCACGCTGAAACGCGAGACACTCCAAGGCCGCACCAGCTGGCCGACCGCTCGCCATACCCGCCTTGAGGTGTTCCGCTGGGCGAGCCGATACAACAGCCGACGCCGCCACTCCGGGCTCGGGCACCGCAGCCCCCAGAACGAAATGGCCCTTCACGCAACATCAACTACGCTGGCACCAGCCGCATGAGCCGTGTCCAGTCCTCGGGTGGAAGCCTCTTCCGTCCATTCTGCGCCTGTGCCCGTAACGGGCCTCGTCGCGACGCTCGCGGAGCTCGGCCTCGGCCGTCCAGGGCGCGCACCCGGGGAGGGGCCGTGGCCGGCGCTGCCCGCCGTCCACATGATGGTCCACGGCGACGGCCGCCGTCGGCTTGATGGTCCACGGCGACGGCCGCCGCTGAGCCGGGGCTCGCGCGCACCGGGACGACGAGAGCCCACGGAGCGTTGATTTGTCGCAAGGTATGACGCACTATGTTGCTACAAAGCTTGCGACAAAGGAGCCGCCATGACCCGTGAACCTTTACCGCACGCCGACCCGCCGGCGCGTGCGGCCGATCTGCGACTGGCGAGCGCGTGGCTGGCCCAGCACGACCTGGCCGGTGCCCGCCCGACCCCGCTGCTGGCCAGCCGGCTGGCGGTCAGGAGGCGCGCCCGCCTCGCCGCTCACGTCATCCTGGCCGTGCTGATCCTTGCGAGCGCGCTCGCCGCCGCTTCCACCTTCGGCGACCCCTCGCCGTACCGCCCGCTGCCGCTGCTGGCCCTGACCGCGCTGGTGGCCGCGCTGCTGCTGGCACAGTCGCTGCTCGACTGGTGGGTGCGACGCGTCGACCGGCGGGCGGGCGCGACGCTGTCCCGAAGGGCCGCCCACCTGATCCAGCCGGGCTGGCGGGCCGTGCTCGGCCAGCCGTACGCCGTCTTCGCGGTCGCCACGTTCACCGGTGGGATGGTGCTGGTCGGGAGCGCCCTGGCCGTTCCCGACCCCACCGTGCGGCAGCTGGCCGTCGTCCTGCTGATCGGCCTGCTCGGCGTGACAGCCATCATCGCCATGCAGCTGCGCCACCTGCTCAGGCACCCGGTGGTGGCGGAGGACGAGGAGTCGCTGACCGCCGACGTCATCATGCGCGTCGAGGACGCCCGCGACCTCACCACGCCGAACGTGCAGTGGTCGCTGCCCATGGTGCTGCTGTTCGGCACCGCGCCCGGCTGGTGGAGCGCCGCTTCGGTCGCCTACCTGTTCCTGGGCCTGGTCGCGTGCGTCGCGCTCCATGCCAGGACGCCGTCGAGCGCGACGGTGGCCCGGCGGGCCATGAGCGTCCGATGATCGTCATCGACGCGGCCTCGCCGGTGCCGCCGTTCGAGCAGCTGCGGGCCCAGCTCGCCCGGCAGATCCAGGACCGCACGCTGGCCGTGGGCACTCGGCTGCCGACCATCCGCCACCTCGCGGCCGACCTCGGCCTGGCCGTCAACACGGTCGGCCGTGCCTACCGGGAGCTCGAGGAGGCGGGGCTGATCGAGACGCGCGGGCGGGCGGGCTCGTTCGTGTCGGCCGCCGGAGAGGAGGGCCGGGAGCGGGCCCGCCGGGCCGCCGCCGACTACGCGGCCGTGATCGCCAGCGTCGGCATCGACGCGGGCGAGGCGATCCGCATCGTGCAGGCGGCTCTGACGTCCGGCGCGGCAGCACCGGCCTCGTCATGACCGCGACCCGGCCGCGGGGTCACGCCGCCGGGCGCACGACGCCGGCATTGTCTCCTCCTGCACCGTCGACCGGGCCGAGAGCGCGGTGCTCAACCGGGCGCAGGCGCTGGATGAAGGGCCGGCCGGTGTCCGCCGGGACTCCGTGGGCGGGCGCGACAGCGGCTACGAGACGGCTTCCAGCGGTACGTCGTTGCCGCGCCAGGTAGCCGCCAACTCCTGAACCGGCACGTCGAGTGCCTCGCCGAGGCAGACGATCGTGCCGAATCCGGGGGACGGCAGTCGTCCGGTCTCGATCTTGCGCAGGGTTTCCGGCGAGATGCCCGCCGCGTGCGCGACTTCCGCGAGGTCGCGTCCCGCTCGCGCGTGGCGCAGCAGGGCGCCGAGACGTCTGCCGGCTTCGATCTGCTCAGGTGTGAGCGGTTGGCGGACCATGCTCCCAGGATAGGGCTGGTATTACTATACCGGCAAGTGCTAGGGTGCCGGTATAACTATACCAACACCCTGTGATGCGAGGTAGTCGTGATCGAACTGAAGACGCCTGCGGAGATCCAACGCATGCACGTGGCCGGGCGTTTCGTCGCCGAGGTGCTCTCCGAGGTCGGCCGACTCGCCGACGTGGGCGTCAACCTCCTGGACCTGGAGCGCCACGTGCGCGGCATGATCAAACGGCGCGGGGCGGAGTCGTGCTACTGGGACTACGCGCCGTCCTTCGGACGCGGCCCGTTCCGCAACGTCATCTGCCTGTCGGTCAACGACGCCGTCCTGCACGGCCTTCCCCACGACTACACGCTGCGCGACGGCGACGTGCTCAGCGCGGACCTCGCGGTCAGCGTCGACGGCTGGGTGGCCGACTCGGCGCGCACGGTCGTCGTCGGGACCGCCGCCGAGGAGGACCTGCGGCTCATCCGTGCCACCGAGGAAGCGTTGGAGGCGGCGATCGAGGTGGCACGTCCGGGCAACCGCCTGGGTGACATCTCGGCGGCCATCGCGGCGGTGGCCCACGACCACGGTTATCCGGTCAACACCGAGTTCGGCGGCCACGGCATCGGCCGCACCATGCACGAGGGGCCCCATGTTTCCAACAAGGGCCGGGCAGGGCGCGGCCTCACGCTCCGGCCGGGCCTGACCCTCGCACTCGAACCCTGGTTCGCCCGCACGACCGACCGGATCGTCTATGACGCCGACGGCTGGACCATCCGGTCGGCGGACGGCTCGCGCACGGCCCACTCCGAGCACACGGTCGCCATCACCGAGGACGCTCCCTTGGTGCTCACCCGGCGTGAACCGGAGAACCCGGCCACGCGGGCTGATTCCGCCAGTCGGCTGTCCGCGAAGGACGCTTGAGTCGCCCTGTTCCACCGATGCCGGACCGATCGAACGGTGCCGGCGCCGATTGGCTGCTGCTCAAGGGTCGTGACCTCCTGAACCAGCCGGCACGACGTGGTCACTCGCCTTGGCCGAGGTTGCCGTGCGCTTCCGCCGAAAGGTCCTGCCAGTCGGCCCAGGTCTTGAGCCGGTCGGCGTAGACCTGCTGGAGCATCGGGTAGAAGCCCAGGCCGAACAGCACCCGCAGGGGCGGGTTGTCGGCGTCGACGATCTTGAGTAGTGCCTGGGCCGCGGCCGGGTCGCCGGCGGGCTGCTTGCCCGCGAAGCCGGCCAGGCGCCGGCGGAGGCCGTCGTAGATCGGGTTGGGCTCGGCCATGTGGCCGTTGTCGAGGGGATCGGGGTTCTTGCCGGACCGGGTGGCGAAACCGCCGGGCTCGATGACGGTCACCTTGATGCCGAAGTCGGCGACCTCCTGGGCGAGGGATTCGTTCAGGGCTTCCACGGCCCACTTGGAGACGTGGTAGGCGCCGCCGAGCGGCATCGCCAGGAGGTCATTGAAGCCCGCGGTGGTGCGGGCGGTCGCGGCCACCTGGTCGCCACGCGACAGGGCGGCCTCGACGAAGTCGCGGCCGAGGCCGCGGGACGAACCGGTGACGAACCAGACCTTGCTCATGATGTCTTTCCGTTCTCTCTGCGGTGGCGGTCACGCGACGGGGTCAAGGCGATCACTCGTGAAATCGTGGTGCCGCGTGGATCGTTCGCGCAGCGTCCCGACGACCATGAGGCGCCGGCGACCCGACCTTTGTGACAGCGCGGTCATGTGACGTCCGTCACCGATCACGGGTGTCACAAAGCGGTCATGGGCGGCGTCTCGTGAATGGACCACAGTCGAGAGCGAACAGGCAGGAGCCGGCTATGAACGAGCGCAGCGGGCCAACGACGGGCACAGTCGAGCCGCCCGCCGGCGGCGGCCGGATGGCTCGCGCCACCGAGGTGTTCGTCGCCCACCGCAACCTGCTGTTCACCGTCGCCTACGAGATGCTCGGCTCGGCGGCCGACGCGGAGGACGTCCTGCAGGAGACCTGGCTGCGGTGGATGAAGGTCGACCTGAGGCAGGTGCGTGACCAGCGCGCCTACCTGGTCCGGATCACGACCCGGCGCTCACTCGACCGGCTGCGTGCCATGAGCCGCCGAAAGGAGGACTACGTCGGCTCCTGGCTGCCGGAGCCGCTGCTCACCGCGCCGGATGTGGCCGAGGACGTCGAGCTCGCCGCAAGCGTGTCGATGGCGCTCATGATCGTGCTGGAGACGCTGTCGCCGACCGAGCGCGCCGTCTTCGTGCTGCGCGAGGCCTTCGGCATCAGTCACGACGAGATCGCGGCCGCCGTCGGCAAGAGCCCCGCGGCCGTCCGTCAGATCGCACTTCGCGCCCGCCGGCACGTCGATGCCCGCCGCCCTCGCGAGGAGGTCGCCCCCCACCAGGCCCGGGCGGTGTTGGAGTCATTTCAGGCCGCACTCGAGACCAAGGACCTGCAGAGCCTCCTCGACGTGCTCGCCCCGCAGGTCGTTCTGATCAGCGACGGCGGCGGCGTCAAGCGGGCCGCGCCGCGGCCGATCACCGGAGCCGGCAAGGTGGCCCGCTTCATCGTCGGCGGCCTCGGCAAGGCCCAAGTCGCGCTCACCACTGACCACACGGTGGTCAACGGCAACCCGGCACTCATCCTCCGCGTGAACGGCGAGATCGACGGCGTCATAGCAGTCCGGGTCGAGCACGCCCGCATCACCGGCCTCTACTACGTCCGCAACCCGCAGAAGCTGACCCGCGTTGAATCCGAGACCCCACTCACGCTGACGTAATCCTTCAGCGCCGCATGATCACGATTGCGCGACCGTGGGAGCACCCCGAGCGAAGACATCTGCTCATCGTCAGAAGCGCGTACCGGTCACCCCGTAAAGCACGCAGACGCTCTCTTCGAGGAGCGGACATGGCCGATGACGGCCGTGCGATCACGCTGCCCAGGTCGGCGGCAAGCAGCACAAATCTCGGCCAGATCCATAACTAGGAGGTCATTCATGACGAAGAACGTCGCCGACGAACTCGCCGGTCTGCAGCTGCCGGTCGAGCGGGGCTGCCCCTTCGCTCCGCCCGCCGCCTACGAGCGACTGCGCGAGCAGGCGCCGATCAGCAAGGACCGCCTGACCAGCGGCGGCGAGGCATGGTGGGTGTCCGGGCACGAGGAGGCCCGTGCCGTCCTCACCGACGGCCGCTTGTCCTCCGACAAGCGCAAGGACGGCTTCCCGCTCTTCACCCTCGATGCGGCGACCCTGCAGCAGCTCCGCAGCCAGCCGCCGTTGATGCTCGGCATGGACGGCGCGGAACACTCCGCGGCCCGCCGGCCGGTGATCGGCGAGTTCACCGTGAGGAGGCTGGCCGCGCTGCGCCCGCGGATCCAGGACATCGTCGACCACTTCATCGACGACATGCTCGCCGCCGACCAGCGGCCGGTCGACCTGGTGCGGGCGCTGTCCCTGCCGGTGCCGTCCCTGGTGATCTGCGAACTGCTCGGCGTCCCCTACACCGACCACGACTTCTTCCAAAGCCGCACCACCATGTTGGTGCGCAAAACCTCGTTGGAAGACCGCCAGCGAGCCTTGGCCGAACTGCGCGCCTACCTCGACGACCTGGTCACCCGCAAGGAGTCCGAACCTGCCGACGACCTGTTCGGCCGACAGATCGCCCGGCAACGCCAGGAGGGCACCCTCGACCACGCGGGCCTGGTGAGCCTGGCCTTCCTGCTGCTGACCGCCGGACACGAGACCACGGCGAACATGATCTCGCTCGGCGTGGTCGGGTTGCTCTCCCATCCGGAGCAACTGGCCCTGGTCAAGGCCGACTCGGGCAGGACGCCCATGGCCGTGGAGGAACTGCTGCGCTACTTCACCATCGCCGACGGGGTCACCTCCCGGGTGGCCACCGAAGAGGTGGAGATCGGCGGGGTGAGCATCAAGGCCGGCGAGGGCGTCATCGTCTCGGCCCTGTCGGCCAACTGGGACCCGGCGGCGTTCAAGGATCCGGCCGAACTGGATGTCGGGCGCGGGGCCCGCCACCACCTCGCCTTCGGATTCGGCCCGCACCAGTGCCTCGGCCAGAACCTGGCCCGGATGGAGCTGCAGATCGTCTTCGACACGCTGTTGCGCCGCATCCCCACCCTGCGGCTCGCCGCACCGGTCGAGGACCTGCCGTTCAAGACCGACGCCGTCATCTACGGCGTTCACGAACTCCCGGTCACCTGGTGAGCAGGACATGATGCGGATCAAAGCGGACACCGGCCTCTGCGTCGGCTCCGGCCAGTGCGTCCTGACCGAGCCGGCCGTCTTCGACCAAGACGACGACGGCATCGTGGCGCTGCTGACCGATCACCCCGACGGCCAGAGCGCCGCGCAGGCGCGCCACGCCGTCACCCTGTGCCCGTCCCGAGCCCTGTCCATCCCGCAGGAGTAGGCCATACCCGGGTGCACTACGCGTCCGTGCCTTCAGTTCGTCCGAGCTGGAGGCAACCGGGCCGCTGCCCACCGCGCGGATCAGGGACCGTAGCCGGTCGTGCCCCGCTCCGCTCGATGTTGCGCCCGGTCGCGTCGATCCGGGTCATGTCGTCGACCACCAGCCGTCCGCCCTCGGCCAGGATCTCGCGGTAGTCGACGACCGCATCGTGGGATCCGCCCACCAGGTGGTGGAGGCGCAGACGCGGGACGAAGACCCGGCGCGGGTTCGCAGCGCGGGTGCTGCGCCTGGCCGCGGTCGGCGCCGGGTCACCACTGGGAGATGAGCGGCGTGTCCGGTTCGTGCTGCCGCCAGGCTTGGGTGAGGCGGACGAGGCGGGTGGCGGCGGCGATGCCGCGCACGGTTGCGATCTTGCCGTCGGTGATGTCGAACGTCACGGCGCCGACGACCTGGTCGCCGAGCACGAAGAGGATGGCGGGGGCGCCGTTGACGAGCGCGTAGTGGATGGCGGGCGTGCCGCCGGCCAGTCGCCGTTTCGCGGGCGTGGGTTTGAAGCCGGCCCGTGCGACGGCGGCGATGCGCTGCGGAGTGTCGAACCGCAGCAGCGTCTCGGTCAGGCCGGCGCCGTCGGAGATCGCGGTCGCGTCGTCGGTGAGCAGCGCCGCCAGCCGTTCGGTGCGGCCCGAGGAGGCGGCGGCGAGGAATTCCTCGACGATCCTGCGGGCGGATGCCAGATCGACTTCGCCGCCGCGGCGGCGCGCGGCGGTGATGCGGCGCCGGGCCCGGTGGAGGTGCTGCTGGCTTGCGGACTCGGTGATGTCGAGGATCTCGGCGATCTCGGCGTGGCTGTAGGAGAACGCTTCGCGCAGGAGATAGACGGCCCGCTCGACGGGTGACAGGCGCTCCATGAGGGTCAGCATGGCCAGGGAGACCGATTCGCGTTGCTCGAACGTGTCGGCCGGGCCGAGCATCGGGTCGCCGTCGAGGAGCGGTTCGGGCAGCCAGGCGCCGACGGTGCGTTCGCGGCGGGCTTGTGCCGAGCGGAGCCGGTCGAGGCACAGGTTGGTGACGACCTTGGTCAGCCATGCTTCCGGCACCTTGATCCGCTGCCGGTCGGCGGCCTGCCAGTGCAGGAACGCATCCTGCACGGCGTCTTCGGCGTCGGCGGCGGAGCCCAGCAGCCGGTACGCCAGCGAGGCCAGCCGGTTCCGGCTGGCCTCGAACCGACTGGTGTCGAAGCGGTCAGTGGCGGTGCTGTCCACGCGGACCACCCTAGGCGGCTACGCGAGCGCCTTCTCAGCGGACCTGTCCGGCGCGGCGGCCAGGCGGCGCCTGCGCTTGGGCAGGCCGAAGGTCGGGTGCGAGATGCCCCACAGCGAGATCTTGAGGATGCCCGTCTTGATCCGCGCGGCCTTCCGGCCGCCCACATACGTCGGCTTCGCCTGCGCTTCGTCGTCGACCATCTGCAGGATCCCGTCCCGCCGCCCGAGGCTGATGTGGTTGCCCGGGTAGACCAGCTTGGTGTTGGCAATCTCGCGGCCGGTCAGGCGTCCCACGATCGCGTCCGTGGCCTGCCGGCCGGTGTAGCCGGCCGTAGCGCAGGACATCGGCAGCGGCCGGCCGTTGTCGCCGATGGCGTAGGCGCTGTCGCCGGCGGCGTAGACGTTCGGGTGCGAGACCGACCGCATGGTGCGATCGACGACGATCCGACCGTTCTCGGTGACCTCCAGCCCGCCGGCGGCGGCGATGGGGCTGACCGCGAACCCGACCGTCCACACGGTCGCGTCGGACGCCAGGGCGGTGCCGTCGGCGCACAGCACCCGCGTCGCTTCGACGGCTTCGACGCTGGTGTGCTCCAGGACGGTGATGCCCAGCCGGCCGCAGGCCTGGCGCAGGTGGCTGCGGGCTCCGGCGGAGAGCCGGGCGCCCAGCTCGCCGCGGGCGACCAGCGCCACCGACAGGCCGGGCCGGGATTCGGCGATCTCGGTGGCGGTCTCGATGCCGGTCAACCCGTCGCCGACGACCAGCACGCTCCCGCCTTCGCCCCGCCTGCCCAGGCTGTCCAGGCGCTCGCGCAGGCGCAGCGCCGAGGGCCGGCCGGTGACGTCGAAGGCGTGCTCGGCCACGCCGGGGAAGCCGCGGTCGGCGACGTGGCTGCCGAGCGCGTAGAAAAGCGTGTCGTAGGCGAGCTCGCCGCCGCCGCCGCCGGCGCCGGCCACGGCGACGACCTGGCGCTCGGGGTCGACGGCGGTGACACGGGCCAGGCGCAGCCGTATCCCCGTGCCCGCGAAGACGTCGGCGAGCTTGCGAGCCTCGATCTCCTGCCCGGCCGCGAGCTGGTGCAGCCGCAGCCGCTCGACGAAGTCCGGCTCAGCGTTGACCACGGTGATCTCGGTGTCCGCCGGCGACAGCCGGCGGGCCAGGTTCCCGGCCACGTAGGCCCCGGCATAGCCGGCGCCGAGGACGACGATGCGGTGCTTCATGCGTTGCTCCTGTCGGTTCGCTTGCTCCCGGTGACTTGAGCGGGACGGCGCCCCGATTGCTGACAGGAACTGTCTGTGGCATGGGTCACAGAGCGGCAGGAGCGCCGCCCGACGATGCTCGCGACGCCGAGGCAGCGCAGACGCAGGCCGAGCCGCCAACCTGGCCGTGCTGAAGAACGGCAGCGCCGTCCGCTTCGCCACCTCGCCGCACTCTGGATCTCCCGGCAAGGCCGAGCATCCGGCTATTCGCGGGGCAGCGTGCGGGCGAAGTGGGCCGCTGCGGCGTCCACTGCCGTCGTGACCTGCGGTTCCTGGTCATAGAAGGCGAACTGGTCGCCGTCGGTCCAGACGAACTCCTTGGGCCCGGCCAGCGCGGCGTGGAAGCGCCGCGCCCCGTCCGGGATGGCGGCGTCCTCGCTGTGGACGAGCAGGACGGGCTGGGTGAGGCGGGAGGCAAGGGAGATCGAGTCGTAGCCGAGCCAGTCCCGCCATGCCATCACCGCGAAGCGGTTGGGCCACTGCGGCAGGCCGCCGCGGTCGGGGTTGAGGTAGAAGTCGATGTCGAACGGCATGGCCGCGCGAGGGTCGGAGCCGCTGACGACCGGCACGTACTCGACCTCGCCGGTCGCCTCGTACTTCGCGCGTGCCCGTGCGGCCTCGGCCAGCTTGCCCGCGACGCCCTCCTCACCGCCGTACACCTCCCGGCAGATCTCGGGGTCGTGCAGCCAAGGCGCGACGAGCGCCAGCGACCGGATGCGCGGATCGTCGACGGCGTTCCCGCTCATGTACATCGCGGCCGCGCAGACGCCGAGGGCGCCGAGACGGGCGGCGTTCACCGCAGGATGTTCGGCGAGGAAGGTGACCGCGTGGTTGATGTCGCGGACCTTCCGTTCCGGCACCTCGTAGTCGCGAGGCTCGCCCTCGGATTCGCCATAGCCGGTGAAGTCGAAGGACAGGGCGGCGAACCCGCGGTCGGCGAGCCGTTCGGCGTACCGGTCGGCCATCAGCTCCTTGACGCTCGTCCAGGTGCCCGCCACCACGATGCCCGGCGCCGGGCCGGCGCCGCCGGGCAGAAACAGGTTCCCGGTCAGCGCCACGTCGCCGGCGGAGAACTTCACCTTCTGCACAGTGGTCATGAACGTCTGCTCCTTCGATCAGTTCGCATAGGTCAGTTCGGCTCTGGTGATGGACGAGCCGTCGACGGTGAAGGCGTAGTAGGCATCGAAGCCTCCCTGGCCGCCGGGGGCGAAGCGCACCAGGAGGCGCTGGTGACCGGGCCGGTTCTCGGCGACCTCGATGACGGTCAGGCTGCCGCCGATGACCTCGGCCCTGGCCCAGTCGCGGATCGCGGCGCGACCCTTGAAACGCCGCCCGACGTCAATGAGCTCCGCGTCGGCGGCGAACGCTCCCGCCAGCGCGTCGAGGTTGCGGTCGTTGACCGCGGTGACGTAGGCGCTCACCGGCGCGAGCAGCCCGTCCGCCCCTTCCTGGGGGGTGTCCGCGCAGGCGGCGGGCGTCTTCGCGGGGTCCTCGGCGGACAGCTCCCGCGCGACGGCCTTGATGTTCTCCTGCACGATGGTCGGAAGGTCCGCGACCGGCGGATGGCCGGGGTAGGCGCGGTCCAGCTCGGCGATGATCGACTTCTGCTCGCCGGGGGCGACCGTCCCGCCCTCGGGCGAGTCAGGGGCGACGGCCGGCCGGACCAGCCCGCGGAACACCTGCAGATACCGGCGCTGCACGTCGATCAATGCGCGGGCCGGGCCTGCGGCACCGTGCCCCGGGTACATCGTCCTGGCCCCGGAGAAGCGCCCACCGAGCTGATCGAGGATCTGGAGCCAGCCACAGCTGGTGCCCTCGATCAGCGCGGGCGTGACCTTACCGGTCGCCAGGTCACCGGAGAAGAGGTCGCCGGTGTCGGGACGGTAGTAGACGTTCGCGGTGTCGGACTCGCCGTGGGCGAACGTGGCGGTCTCGAAGCGGAGACCGCCGGCCTGCAACGGTGCGCCGTCCTCGAAGGTCCGGTCGGCGTAGGTGATCTTGGCGGGGAAGCCCGCGTTCGCCGAACGGGCCAGCGGGTAGAAGCCCCGGCTGTCCTCCCGCATCGTCTTGTCGGTCGCCTTGGACGCGTAGATGGGCGCTTGGGGGAACGCCTCGTGGAAGGCGCCCGCCCCGCCCACATGGTCGGGATGGGAGTGGGTGAGCAGGATGGCGGCGACCGGCTCGCCGGTCTTCTTGATCTCCTCCACCGCCTTCCTGGCATCGGTCGGCGTGCGTAGGGTGTCGATGATGACCAGGCCCTCCGGTGCCTGGACCCAGTAGGTGTTGACCGAACCCGGGTTGGACGAGGCGAAGCGTCCCGGCTCCACCTTTCGCGCGGGCTGCGCCACGGGCCTGTCGTCGTTCGAACAGCCCGCCACCGACGCGATCGCGCATGCGGCGGCGGAGCTTGCGGCGAGAAGGCGCCGCAATCTCTGGTTCATCTGGAGCTTTCGTGAAGTCGGGATGCGAAGGGGTTCAGCGGAAGTCGTCCGCGTGGGCCTGTGTCCACTGCTCGAAGGTGCGGGGCTCGCGGCCGGTGACCTCGCGGACGGTCGGGCGGACGATCGACTCGTCGAGCGAGCCGTTCACGTAGAAGTCGAAGAACGCGTCCACGTACTCGACGGGCATGGTGGCGAGCAGATCGGTGCGCGCCTCCTCGTTCGTCAGGCCCACGAACTCCAGATCGCGGCCGAGGGCCCTGGCCAGCACGGCGACCTGGTCGGCGGGCCGCATCGCGACCGGACCGGTCGGCCGGAGGATCTCGCCCCGGTACTCGTCCGACAGCAGCGCGCGGGCGGCGACGGCCCCGATGTCGTGCGGGTCGACGCTCGCCGCGCGGACGTCAGGGAACGGGACCCGCACCCGATCGCCGGACCGGAGCTGCGGCAGCCAGCGCAGGGCATTGGACATGAACGCGCTCGGCCGCAGGAACGTCCACGGCAGCCCGGACTCCCGCACGGCGGCCTCGGACGCGGCCATGAAACGGGTCACCGCGTTGGTCATGTCGCCGCTCCCGGCCGAGCCGCCGGACAGCAGCACGACCTGTTCCACTCCCGCACGCCGGGCCTCGGCCACCAGGCCCGGCATGTCCTCGTACCCGGGGAGCAGGAACACCGCGCGGGCCCCGCGCAGCGCTCCGGTCATGCTCTCCGGCCGGTTGAGATCGCCCGTCACCGCCTCGACGCCGTCCGGCAGCGGCACGGTGTCCGGCTTCCGCACCAGCGCCCGGACGGGTTCACCGGCTGCGGCCAGGGCCCGGACCACTTCGGAGCCGACGTTGCCTGTCGCGCCCGTCACCAAGATCATTTCATTGTCCTTATCAGGGTGTTCACCAGGGGAGGGGACGGCCGTCGCGGAAGAACCCGCCGGTCGGGCCGTTGTCGGGCAGCGTGGCCGCCCAGACGACGCCGGCCGCGCCCTCGGAGACGGGACGGCCGCCCGGTCCTCCCATGTCCGTCGCGACCCAGCCAGGGCAGATCGCGTTCACGAGGACGCCGTCACCGCGAAGCTCCGCCGCCAGCATGCGGGTCAGGGCGTTGAGGGCCACTTTGGTGGTGCCGTACGCCGGGGTGCCGCCGCCCATGTTGGTCAGCGAGGCTGCCTCGCTTGACACGTTGACGATCCGGGGATGCGCGCTCTCGCGCAGGAGCGGCAGCAGCTCCTGGATCAGCCGCCAGGGACCGTACAGGTTCGTCTCGGCGGCCTCGCGGACGACGTCCAGGTCGGCGGACGCGCCGCCCTGCCAGGTGTCGTAGGTGATGGCGGCATTGTTGACCAGAACGTCCAGCCGCCCGTACCGCTCGGCGACGGCGGCCGCCGCCCCCGCGATGTCCTCCTCGGAGGTGACGTCGAGCCGTAGCGGGACGACGTCACCTCCGAGTTCCTTGGCCGCGGTCTCGGCCGCCTCCGGCGATCGGGCGGTGAGGAGGACGGTGTGGCCGAGTGCCGCCAGCTGGTGGCAGACCTCCCGGCCGATCCCCCGGTTGCCGCCGGTCACGAGGGCGATCATCCGTTCCCCGCCGCCAGGGACATGAGGTTCCGGTTGCCGTCGGCCCAGGTGGCGGTCATCACCACAGCGCCGATCTTCCACACGCCGTCCGACCGGACCAGGTCGAAGCGGTAGGTGCCGCCCAGCGTCCACAGCGACGAGCCGAACGGATCGGTGAGGCGGTGCGTGGCCTGGAACGACGCCGTGCAGAGCGCGGTGTCGCCGTCGACGGTCACCAGGTGGTTCGTGATCAGGTGCTGCGTGGCGTCGAACGCGCCGAGCAGGCCCGTCCATGCCTCGACGATCTGCGCCGGCTTCAGCACGGCAGGCTCGCCGCCGTTCAGGCTGGTGTAGTCCAGCGTCACCGAGTCCGCGAACACCTCGCCCAGGCGGTCCCACTCGCGCTGGTCGGCGTGCCATGCCATGCGGGTACAGGTCTCGATGATCGCCAGGCGATCCTCCGTGGTACTCATGCCGCAATCGTGGCGTTGACCTTTCCCGCACGTCCAATATCTGCTGTAATAGCCGACGGTTATGGATGCTCATCTGCGTGACATGAGGTATTTCGTGGCCGTGGCGGAGGAGCTCAGCTTCACCCGCGCGGCCGAGCGCCTGTTCATCTCGCAGCCGGCGCTCAGCAAGCAGATACGCCAGCTCGAAGAGCTGATGCGGGTGAGGCTGTTCGACCGTGACCGGCGCACGGTGCGGCTCACCGCACCGGGCGAGGCGCTGCTGCCGGCCGCCCGCGAACTGCTCCGGCAGTGGGACGAGGCCCAGCGGGCCGTCGGCGACGCCGCGGCCGCCGAAGCCTCACGGCTGACCGTGGGCATGTCGACCAGTGTCGGACGCGGCCTCCTGGGAACGCTGCGGGAACGGTTCACCGCCCGCCGTCCAGGCTGCGACCTGCGGCTGCGCCAGGTCAACTGGACCGACCCCACGGCGGGCCTGGCCGAGGGCGAGGTCGACGTGGCGTTCGTCTGGCTGCCGTTCCCCGGTCAGGACGATCTCAACGTCCGGGTCGTGGCCCGAGAGCCGCGCTGGGTCGCGTTCCGGGACGACCACTGGCTCGCCGAACGGGACGAGGTCGACTTCGCCGAGCTCCTGGACGAAGAGTTCCTGGCGCTCCCCGAAAGCGCCGGCCCGCTCCGCGACCACTGGCTCGCGACCGACGAGCGCGGCGGGCGGCCACCGGTCGTCTGCACGACCGTGACGAACGCCGAGGAGACCTTCGCGGCGCTTGAGAGCGGCGACACCATCGTCCTGCTCGCCGCCGGCAACGCCGAGATCTACCGGCGGCCGGGGATCATGACCATCCCGGTCACGGGTCTGTCCCCGAGCGCGCTCGCCCTCGCGTGGCGGCCCGGCGATCACCGCAGCACCATCCGCGACCTGGTCGAGGCCCTGTCGCCCGACCCGCAGCGCCTCCAGACGTGATCCCCGTACGCTCCTGGTAGGCGTGGTGGTCCTGACACGGGTGCCGCCCCCTGCCCGCATTATTCGATAGATCCGCTTTCCTGGTCGCTTGTACAGTGACGCCAGGCGTCAGGGGGAGGGGATCATGCGCGTGCACTACCCGCGTACCCCTCATCTGCCCTGGTCGCCCGGCGCGACAGCGGACGACGTCCGCGCGGGTGACCTGTCCGGGCTGCGCGGACAGGAGGTCGTGGTCACCGAGAAGCTCGACGGGGAGAACACCACCCTGTACCCCGACGGCATGCACGCCCGGTCCCTGGACTCGGCCCACCACCCCTCCCGGGCGTGGGTCAAGGGACTTCAGGGGCGGATCGGCGCGCGGATCCCGGCAGGGTGGCGGGTGTGCGGGGAGAACGTGTACGCCCGGCACTCCATCGCCTACCAGGAGCTGGAAAGCTGGTTCTACGGGTTCTCGGTCTGGGCCGGCGATCGGTGCCTGGACTGGGACCGGACGGTGGCCCTCCTGCGGGAGCTGGGGGTTCCGGCGCCGCCGGTGCTGTGGCGCGGCGTCTTCGACGAGCGGGTGCTGCGACGGCTGCGGCTGGACACGGAGCGGCAGGAGGGGTACGTCGTCCGGACCGTCGAGGGGTTCGGGCGGGAGGAGTTCGCCGGACGGGTGGCCAAGTGGGTGCGGCGGGAGCACGTACGGACCGACACGCACTGGATGCACGGCCCCGTCGTGGCCAACGGCCTGGGGCCGGCCGCGGCGCTGTGGTCGGTGCGTTCGGGAGCGGATGCCGACGCGGCCGCCCTGCTGTCCGCGGTGAAGGTCGCAGGCGAGGACCCGGCGGCGGCCGGCACGGCGGTGGCCGAGGTGACGGGCAGGCTCGACGCGATCGGGCGGTACGGGGACGCCCGGCTGGCAGGGGTGCTCGCCGCCGCGCTGCACGCCATGCCGCGCGCCTGGCTGGCGGCGCGGCTGGCGGGGCCGCTGGGCATGCCACTGGCGCGGCGGGTCGCGGACCTGGTCGGGTTGCACGCCGGCCTGCGCCGGCCGTACCCGGACGAGGATCGGCGCGCCGGCCTGGTCCGCATGGCGTTCGCCGCCGATCTGGGGGTACTGCACGCCGTCGCCGCGTCCGTGCCGGCAGGAGAGGTCGACGGCGAGGCGCGCGAGCAGGTCGAGTGGTCGGCGCTGCACGCCGAGGACGCCGGGCTGCTGGGGCCGGGGCCGCTGGAGCCGCTGCGGACCGGCCTGCGCGAGGCGCTCGCCGGGCTCGGGGCGGAGGCCGCCGACCGGTGCTGGGCGGAGGCACGCGAGGCGTACGCCAGGGGGCGGGTCGCCACGGTCGAGGAGGCCGTGGCGGCGACCTGGAGATGGCGGTCCGGACGGTTTCCCCGGCTGGTTCACCTGGTCGGGCCGTCGGGCAGCGGGAAGAGCACGTTCGCGGCGGGCCTGCGGGGGATCGACGTGCGCCTGTCCCTGGACGACCTGCGCGAGGCCCGGGGCTCGCGGGCGGACCAGCGGGACAACCGGGAGGTGCTCGGCGAGTGCCTGGAGCGGCTGGACGCCGCGCTGGCCGGCGGCGCCACCGTGGTGTGGGACGCGACGTCGCTCACCCAGCACCAGCGCTCCGTGGTGCACGCCGTGGCGCGCCGCCGCGACGCGCTGACGACGCACGCGGTCGTGCTGGTGGAGGAGGCCGAGCTGCACCGGCGGAACGACCGCCGCGACCACCCGGTGCCGCCGCACGTGCTCGCCGCCCAGGCACGCCGGTTCGTCCCGCCCTATCCCGGCCAGGCCCATCGCACCTGGTACGTCGGCGCGTCAGGAACCGTCGATGACGTGGGCGGAACCATGGACGCGGCGGAGGCGTGATGCGTACCAGCGAGGAGATCTACCACCGGGTGCGCTGGGACCCGCGGTTCGACCCGTCGCGTTTCGTGCTGGGCGTCGGCCAGCGCGGAGCCGCCCCCAAGCGGATCCCGCTGCCTGCCTTCACCCCGGGCGGCGACATTCCCTGGCACCGGGTGCTGTTCGTCGAGGCGGACGGCGAGCTGGTCTGGGACCGCGCCACCGGCCTGGACCGCGTCGACACCTGCGTCGCCGGCCGGGCGCGGGACCCGCGCCGCCTGCGGGCGCCGTTCTTCACGGCGCGGACCCCGCACGCCTGGGACCCGGTGGAAGGCTGGCGTCCCTGCTCCGGGCAGGGGACACCCGCGACGCACGACCTGCGGGTCCTGACCTGGAACACGCTGTGGGACCGCTACGACAGCGAGCACATCGACACCGCCCGGCGCCGGCCCCTGCTCCTGGCGGCGCTCGAGGCGGCCGACGCGGACGTCATCGCCCTGCAGGAGGTCGAGCCCGCGCTGCTGTCCATGCTGCTGGCGGCCCCGTGGGTGCGCGCCCGCTACGCCATCGGCACCGGCCCGGACGGCGCGGACGTCGACGACAGCGGGCTGCTGCTGCTCAGCCGGCTGCCCGTGCGCGAGGCGGCATGGCACGCGCTCGGGCCGCACAAGGCCGTGGCCGCCCTCGTCGTGGACACCGCGGCCGGCCCCCTCGTGGTCGCCGCCACCCACCTGACCAGCGATCACACCGACGACGGCGCGGCCAGGCGGCGGGCCGAGCTGGCCAGGATCGCCGAAGGGCTGGCCGGTGTGGACGGCGACCTGATCCTGCTGGGCGACTTCAACGACGGCACGGACGCCCCCGCGGCCGAGCTCCGGCTCCGGGACGCCTGGACGGAGATGTACGGACCCGACCAGACCCCTACCTTCGATCCGCGCGCCAACCCGCTGGCGGCGCTCTCCTCGCTGACCGGGCGGGCCGCGCGCCTGGACCGGATCCTGCTGCGGGGCCGGCCCCGGGTGGTCTCGGCGGCCCTGCGCGGTGACACGCCGTACCCGGAAGGGCTGTACATCTCCGACCACTACGGGGTGGAGGCGGTCCTCGACGTCACGGGGACCGCGCCCGCCGGGACACTCGACGTGCCGCCGACCGCGCGCACGGCGGTGGCGTGGCTGCCGCCGCCGGAGCTGTGGCCGCCCATCCAGGATGTCCGCCGGGAGCACGATCCCCGTATCGACCGCTGGCCGCCGCATGTCAACCTGCTCTTCGGCTTCGTGCCAGAGTCGGAGTTCGAGTCGGCGGCGCCGTTGCTGGCTGCGGCGGCCGCGGAGGTGGCGCCCTTCACCGCCCGCCTGGAAGGAGTGCGTGCCTTCCGGCACCGGGACGACGCGACCGTCTGGCTCGACCCCGCCGCGGACGGCCCGGCGCCGTGGGCCCGCCTGCGCCGGGCGCTGGAGCGGCGCTTTCCCCGATGCGGGGGGCGGGCCGAGGGTTTCACGCCACACCTGACGTTGGGCCGCGTCGCGGACCCGGATCGGCTCGCCGTCCGGCTCGACGGGATGACGGCGCGGGTCGGGGAGATGGTGCTGCTGTCGCGCCGCGGGGACGAGCCCATGCGCCCGCGGGCGGTGATCGCCCTGGGAACGGGCGAGGTCCGCTGGATGACCGACGAGGCGGTCGAGCCGCCGGGGCCCGCCACGGCGGCCCTGGCCGAGAAGGTCACGAGGCGTCTGGCGGAGGCGCTGCGTCCGGGGATCGTGCACGTTGCGGGATCCCGGCGGATGGGTTGCGAGCTGGCGGCCGCGGACCTGGACCTGGTGGCGGCGGTGCCCGGCGAGACCGACATGGATCAGGTCCAGGCTCGGGTACGAGCGGCCGTGCCCGGCGTTTCCAGGGTGCGACAGGTGATCGGCGCCAGGGTGCCGGGTCTGCGGTTCCACCTGACCGGCCTGGACGTGGACCTGACCGTGGTGGCCACCGGGCCGCTCTCCGCCACGCAGGCCCTCGCCCGCCGCGCCGAGCTGGGCCACGCGGCCGCGGTCGCCTTGAGCGCGGTCAGCGACGCGGACACGGTCCGCGCCGCCGTCGGGGCCGAACACGCCCGTTTCGCCCGTCTTGCCAGGCAGGTCAAGGCGTGGGCGCGGGCCCGTGGCCTGGACGCGGCCCCGTTCGGCGGGCTGCCGGGGGTGGCCTGGGCCGTGCTGTCCGCGCGCACCGTGTGCGAGAGCGACGACCCCGACCTGCTGTCGCGCTTCTTCAGCACGTGGGCCGCCTGGGACTGGCGGGATCCGGTCGCCCTCACTCCCGCCGCCGCCTCGGGGGAGCCGGCCCCGATGACCGTGATGACGCCCAGCGACCCGATACGCAACTGCGCGCGCCAGGTCACCGCCGGTGGCCGGGACCTGCTCACGCAGGAGCTCTACCAGGCATGGGAGCTCCTGGAGGACGGCCGGCGCACCGAACTGCTCTCGCCACCGCCCCTCCACCGCCGGCACGCCGCATGGGCCGTGCTGACCCTGCACCGCGACCGGGCCGAGGAGTTCGACGCGATGCTGGGGCGCGTCAGGGGCCGGATGCTGGAGTTGCTCACCGCCCTGGAAGCGGCCGGCGTGCCCGACGCGCACGCCTGGCCCCGCCCGTTCGAGGCGGGACCCAGGTCGGCACGGTACGCCATCGGCCTGGGCCGCACGCCGCCGGATGCGGGCCGGCTCGCCGAGGTCACCGGTGGATGGGTCCGCGGCCTGCCCGGGGTCACGGTCGAACGCGCCGAATGCGGTGCCGTACCGACCCTGGCCTGACACGCGCGGCCCGGCCCTCCACGAGGTTCCCGGGGTGGCGCTGACCTTGCGGATGGTCCTCCCTCACGCGCACCCGCGCGTGAGGGAGCGGGAGTGTCAGGGGAGCCGGCGGGTTGTGGCCTGCTCGCAGGCGCCGGGCGCGCGGCGGCCCGGGCAGGGCGGACAGCGGGTCAGCTGTTCGCGCGGATGGTCTGGTTGATCCAGTCGGTGTAGGCGGTCACGTTGGTGTACAGGCCGGGGCCTTCGGCGCAGGAGGGGCTCGGGGCGCCGGGGCCGGAGGTGACGCCGATGAGCTCCCAGCGACCGCCCCGGCCGCGCTGGATCTGCGGGCCGCCGGAGTCGCCGTTGCAGGCCATGGCCTTGGGTGTGCGGCTGATGGTGCACAGGCGGGTGCCGGAGGCGTAGCCGGGTCCGCATTCGGAGATCGCGCCGCGGCGGGTCTCCAGCTGGCGCAGCTTCTTGGCCATCTTCCACTCGTCCGGGTTCTTGCTGAACGTGGTGATGCCGAAGCCGATGATGCGGGTGGGGGTGCCGGGCTTGCCGGCCTGCCGGGCGATCGGGACGGGCTTGACGGAGACGGGCTTGTCCAGGCGGATCAGCGCGAGGTCGGCGGTGTTGTACGGCGCCTTGTCCGTGCCCTGGGCGTAGCGGGGGTGGGTGATCGCTTGGGCGATCCTGCGGACGGTGCCGCCGGACTTGCGCTGGTCGCTGCCGATGCGGACGGTGCCCTTCACGATCGAGCCGATCTCCATGTCGACGCAGTGCGCCGCGGTGACCACCCACTGGGGGTTGATCAGCGCCGCACCGCAGTTGCCGTCCTTGAGGCCCAGGGCGGGCGCCGTGATGGGGATGGAGGCCATGAAGCCGTAGGACTCGGTGGGCTTGGTGCCGTTGATGATCGCTCCGGCGCTGCCGGCCGTCGCCGCGAGGCAGGCCGCGCCGGCCAGGGCGACGATGGCGGAACGGGACATGGCGCGGTGGAACGACTTCTTGCCAAACACGGGGGAGAAACCCTTCAGTGGAAGATTGAGACGTTATAAAGCTAGATGTCCGTCTTTTCCTGGGGGATCACGTCAGCACGTCAACATGGGGTAGGGGTAACCCCACCTGACCAGGGCGGGCATCACGGCTCGTGCGGACCGAGGCGGCGGGGTCTCCAGCGCACACTCGCTCCCCAGTCCGGCCCAGATGCGCGGTGAAGGTCCGCTGGGTCGAGGACGTTCGCGACCTGACGGCGGCGGGGGACGCGTTCGCCGCCGGTTTCCTGTGCGGGTATCTTCGATCGCGGGATCTTCGTGAAGCCGGGTGCGAGGGCCTGTGCCGGCCGCCAGGGTCCTGTCCTCTCCGGAAGCCTCTGTGACCGGCCGGCTCGCCTGTCGGCTCGCCCGGGCTGGGGCAGGCGGCGCGTATCCCTGGTCCGCGGCATCCCGTCGGGCTCCCGTCGCGGCGCATCGTCCTCGCCACGCCCGAAGCCAGGTGGTGGGCGTGGTCCGGCCGGCGAGCGGAACGGTGTCGGGTGGCGTGCGGGTTACAGGCGACGGGAAGTGGCATGGACAGGGTGTTGATCTCGGGTATCTCAGGATCGGGAAAGACGACGCTGGCCGTGGCGCTGTCGACCGCGCTGAAGCTGCCCCGGTTCGAGCTCGACGCTCTTCATCATGGGCCGGGCTGGGTGCGGCGGCCGGAGTTCGGGTCCGACGTGGAGGCGTTCTCGGCCGGGCCGCGTTGGGTGACCGAGGACCAGTATCACGCTGCTCTGGGGGATCTGCTGTGGCAGCGCGCGGACACGGTGATCTGGCTGGATCTTCCCCGTCCGACCATCATGCGGCGGGTCGTGCGGCGCTCGATCATCCGAGCGGTCACGCGACGTGAGCTGTGGAACGGCAACCGGGAGGCTTTCCGTGACTGGCTGGACGCGGGACACCCCGTCCGCTGGGCCTGGTCACAGTACGAACGCAGGAGAGACGAGACCGCCGGCCGCATCAGCCGGCATCCTGACCTCACGGCCGTCCGTCTGCGTTCGACCGGTGAGGTCAGCCGCTGGAAGGCCGGGCTGACGACCGACTCCCAGGTCTGAGGCCAGTCGGGATCGGCCCCACGACGGCCCGCCGCCGGCGAACGGCCCGGCGGGTGTGTCGGGGCGCGCCGCCGGTCAAGCGCGGCTGTTGAGCGGACCGACCTCGCTCGTGGCCGCCAGGTCGGCGAGCAGGGCGACCAGCCGGTCGTGCGCCTCGGCGGCGACGAGCACGCTGCAGGCCGCGGTGCAGTCCTGGCCCGCGTTGTAGAAGGTGGCCGCCGAGATGCCGTCGGCCGCCCGCTCCAGGTCGGCCGGCCCGAGAAGCCGGGTCGTCCTTTCACCCGGTGCATCCGCAAACTCCTCGCCTACCTGGCCGACAACCCGACCGCATCGTGGTGATCGGCCGGCGGCAGGGGGGCGCCTCCCGGCCGACGCCACCCGCTCAGACCAGGGCCAGGTAGCCGGCGAGCTCGTTGGATGAGTCGGTGGCGATCCCGATGTATCCGTCCGGCCGGATGAGGGTGTGACGCATGTCGCCGTACGGCTCGGCGGTGGTGTACGCCCGCACCTGCGGGCCGTCCGGCACCCTGGGCGCGGGTTCCGGCGAGAGCAGCGTGAAGTGCGGGCCCCGCAGCAGGTCGAACATGCGCGCCCGGCTGCCATCGGCCAGGCGCAGCGGCCCGTCGGGCACCCGATCTCCGCCGTTGCGGGCAAGCGAAGCGCCCCGGTAGCCGACCTGCAACTGGTAGGTCTCCTCATCGCGCTTGTAGGTCTTCTTGTCGTGCAGGTCGGTGCTGAGGCCCAGCACGCGAGCTGCGATCGGGCGGCGTTCCTCCTCATAGGTGTCCAGCAGCGACCGCGGCGCTCCGGCGAGTACGCGCGCGAGTTTCCAGCCCAGGTTGTAGGCGTCCTGCACACCGGTGTTGAGGCCCTGCCCGCCTGCGGGCGAATGCACGTGGGCGGCGTCTCCGGCCAGGAAGACACGACCGTCCCGGTACCTGTCGGCCAGCCGGATGTTGACCCGGTAGAGGGAGGACCACAGTAACTCGGTGATGCGCACCCTCCGCAGCATCGACCGCTCAGCGAAGACCCGCTGAAAGCCGGACAGCGTCAGATCCGGCGTCATGCCCGGCTTGAGCGGCGCGAGCACCTGGAAGGTGTCGGTGCCGGCCATCGGATACAGCGCCACCATGCCCTTGCCCGGCCGGAACCAGATGTGGATATGGTCTCGGTCGAGTCCCTCGACATGTACGTTGCCAAGCGCCATGCGCTCCTCCTCGCGGGTCTCGCCGACGAAACCGGCACCGAGTGCCTTGCGCACGAAGCTCCTGCCGCCATCGGCCGCGACCAGGTAGTCGGCCCGCAGCGTCACCCCCGTGCCCAGCCTGGCCGTCACACCTTGCGCGTCCTGCTCGAAGCCGGTCAACTCCGCGCCGTACTCCACCTTCCCGCCCAGCTCCGCCAGCCGTTCACGCAGGGCCTCCTCCGTGCGCCACTGTGGATGCATCACCACCATCGGGTACGGCACGGCGTCCGTCGCCGCGACGGGCTTGTGCATGCGCCCCTGATACACCGCCACCCTGCCGATCCTCACCCGCAACGGCGGATAAACCGTCGCGGACGCCAGCACGCGGTCGATCACGCCGAGGTCGTCGAAGATCTCCTGCGTGCGGGGCTGCAACCCCTTGCCCTTCGAACCCAGGGAGGGCTCCGGCGCCCGTTCCACGATGCGGTGGCCGATCCCGCGCCTGGCCAGTTCTGCCGCCAGCGTGAGCCCCGTGGGCCCGCTACCGACGATGAGCACGTTCGTCTTCTCAGTCATGGCCCGACCGTGCCAGGCCGCGCTGCCATATCCCTGTCACCGCTCTGCCGGGACCGCCGTACAGCCTGCTCGCGCGCTCTTCGAGGCCTGCGGGAGATGCGGTCGGCCCGGCGGGACCGGAAGGATCTTGGCAGGAACGAAAGGGCCACGGCCGCCGACCTGTCGGTGGCCTTCGTCAGCCAGGCCGCCGCGGCTGCCGCATCGGACCGGATGCCCACGCGCCGCCGCCGGGTGGGGGTCCTCTGGCCAGGATCTGCTCACTGCTGGAGGGTCTGACTGCGGTCGATGAGATCCAGCACCGCGTCCCTCATCTCGCGGAGGACGGCGACGGTCTCCGCGGCGGCCGCGGCGATGGCCTGCTCACCGGGTGCGGTGTCGGGCTCGACCAGCCGGGCGACGGTGTCGGCGAGAACCTTGTCGGGATCGTCGACGCCGGGCACCGCGGTGGCCGGGTCGGACATCGCGGTGCCGAACCCGGTGAGCAGGGCGTGTACGGCGTACGTCTGCTCCGGCAGGGGGCGGTCGTGGCGGACCAGTCCGTGCCGGTGCACGATCGGCATTCCCATCTCGCACATGGCACTGGGTGTGGTGCGGGCGAACAGCTCGCGGTCGCCGGTCTGCTGGGTGAGCAGCCGCAGCAGCTCGGTGTCGCCGCTGTGCAGGCGGCGCGCCAGCGGGAGTTTCAACCCGGTGCGGATCAGCAGCGGGGCGAAGCGGCGCGGCAGCACGACGGCCGGGTCGGCGGTGATGCGGGCGATGATCTCGTCCAGGAAGGTCAGCACGTCGCGTGCGAACAGCCCGAGGATGAGGTCTTCCTTGGCGGGCCAGTACAGGTAGACGGTGCCCTTGCCGACCCCTGCCACCCGGGCGATCTCGCTGACGGTGACCTTGCGCACGCCATGGTCGAGCACCAGCTCGCGTGCGCTGTCCAGGATGCGGGCGGCTTTACGCGAGTGGCGCTCGATCAGCTGGCTCACCGGGGCGGTCCTCTTCTCCCGTGCTCGGGTTCCGTCGGGCTGGAATCGGGTCAGGCGGCGGCGATGTCCAGCTGTTTGTTGTTCATGTCGGGGCCGTTCACCATCTTGCCTATGGCCGGGCCGATGACCGGCGCGTGCATGAGGCGGACCATCACGCTGCGCATGATCTGCTCCTTGCGGTCATGCGGGGTGAGCAGCCGGCGCATGACCAGCGCGCTCTTCTGCTCGGTGTGGATGAACGGCCGCATCCGGTCCTCCCACGCGCGCAGCGCGCCGGACAGGTCGCCGGGGTGGCGCTGCAGCATGGTGCCCAGGAGTTCGCCGCCGGCGATGCCGCTGGAGGCGCCCATGCCCGCGTACAGGGTAACGCACCATGCGGCGTCACCGATCAAGACGATCCGGCCGCGGTGCCAGCGCGGCATCCTGACCTGGTGCACCGAGTCGAACAGGAAGTCCGGGGCCTGCTCGAACGCCGTGAACAACCGCTCCAGCAGCGGGCCGGGGGGCTGCGGGCCGAACGCGGCCCGGATGGACTCGATCGGCGGGCGCGCGAACTCGGCGTCCGTGTCATCGGTGCGGTAGGAGAACAGCAGGCCCGGCGTGTGGTCGCGGAAGGAGAAGATCCACGCAGAGCGTCCCGGCTCGGCCAGGACCAGGCCCTCGTCCTGGGTGAAGCCCTCTATGGACTCCTTCAGGACGGTCGCACCGATCATGTAGTTCAGCGGATGCAAATGGTTCTGGGAACCGAAGACCAGCTCGCGCACGGTGGAACGCATCCCGTCGGCACCCACCACCAGGTCGAAACGTTCGGTGACGACGGCGCCGGAGGCGGTGTCGTGCAGGGTGACCGTCGCGGCGGAATCGTCCTGGGTGATGCGGGTCGGCACGGTGGAGTAGCGGATCTCCACATCGTCCGGCAGCGCGGAGAACAGCGCCTGCTCGATGTCGCCGCGCACCACCAGCCGGGGTTTGCCAGGCAGATCGGCCGGGCTCATGCCGGGGCTACGGCGCCCGGCCCGGTTCACCTCGTAGGTGGTGAGTTGCGGGCTCCTGCGGTCACCGATCGCCTCCAGCACGCCCAACCGGCGGGCGGAGGCGATACCGGTGCCGAACAGCATGATGAAGTACCCGCTCGAGCGGCGCGCGGGCGCTTGCTCCACCAGCACCGGCTCCCAACCCACTTCCCGCAGCCGCAGCGCGGTGGCGATGCCCGCTATCCCGAGACCGACCACCAGAGCCCGGCCATGTCTGACTGTGTCCGTCATGACGACTTCCTTCCTGTCGTGTCGCCCATGACGCTACTGAACGAACTGACCAATTCAGTTCGTTTGGTCAGTTTGTGGTGGAGGCCACACGGGTGAACCTCCCGCAAGGCCGAACGGTCCCCGGCCGGAAGGCAGGAGTGTCAGAGGGTCGTCGCCATCGGCCTCCGGCGGGCAGTTCCGTGTGGGGCCAGGACTGCCCCTCGGGTGTAAAGGCGTGCCGAAGCCGGCCGGATGGTCGGTCGCGGGTGGAGGCGGCCGGCGGGGGAGCGGCCGTCCTCCCGGAAACAGCCGCAGCGCCCGTGCGAGCTGCGATCAGCGCCCCGGGTCCGAGCCGGGCGACGGATCCGGGGCGGGTGCAGGCGCTGCGGGCTCGGGCCGAGCCGGCCGCAGCGGGCTGCCGGTTCTCCCTGGACGCCGAGGGGACCAGGGTGGCGGGGACAGGCGCGCAGCATCACCCCCAGGCTTCGCGCGCGCTGCGCGAGCCGGTCACGTGGTGGGCGTTATGGGTGTGCTATCCCGCCGCGATCCAGGTCCACATGCCCCGCTGGCGGTGCTGGTCCACCGGGCACCACAGCAGGTATCGGCCATGCTTCAGGGCGACCGTGAGCGTTGTCCGTCCTCCAGGCGGGACGATCATGGAGGTGCGGCTGACGCCGGGTCCCCTGATCGACAGGCCGTGTGGGTGCCCGCCCACGTTCTTGATCCTGAAGGTGACGCTTCCGGGCCTGAAGTGCCACCTTGAGAGCACGATGAAGTAGTTTCCTTCCCTCACCTTGACGACAGAAGTGTCAGCGGCGCTCGCCGTGACGTGGGGCGCTGCCACGGCGGCCGTGCCGCCGGCCGTCAGTGTCAGCGCGGTGGAGGCCAGTACTGCCGCCAGACAGTACGTGCCTCTGGAACGATGAACAGCGAACATGATCGCCATCCCTTCATCGCCGTACCACCGATGTCGGCCATGGCGCAGGCCTCCATCACCTCTCCACGCATACGGGGCGCCAACCCCACGAAAGTCTCTGAGGGTCGTACAGCATTCACCATTTCGGCGAGACCAAATCTTGTCCTTTTCAACAAGATCCGGCTGTGGCCGCGGCGCAGCGGACCGCGAACGTCTCCCGGCGGCGGTCCGCACCGGGAGTCGGGCACGCACAGGCCAGGCAACGGAGGTTAGGCACGGCAGACCGGGGCAAAACTTGCATTATGGCAGGTGGGGGATGGTTCTCCCGATGGCCGGTGCTGCGGCAGCTTCGGGGAGAGGACGGCAGGAGCGACGCCGCGCGTTCGGCGCGCACCGACGCGCTGAGGCCGCGCACCGAGGAGGCGGACACGGTCGCCCGCTCGGTCTGCCCCTACTGCGCGGTCGGCTGCGGCCAGCTCGTCTACGTCAAGGACGGCCGGGTCAGCCAGATCGAGGGCGACCCCGACTCGCCGATCTCGCGCGGCAGGCTGTGCCCCAAGGGCTCGGCCAGCAAGCAACTCGTCACCCATCCGGGCCGTCAGACGCACGTGCTGTACCGCAGGCCGTACGGCACGCGGTGGGAGCGGCTCGACCTCGGCACCGCGATGGAGATGATCGCCGAGCGGGTGCTGTCGACACGGCGGGACACCTGGCAGCACACCCATGAGGGCAAGGTCGTGCGCCGCACGCTGGGCATCGCCGGTCTGGGCGGGGCGACGCTCGACAACGAAGAGAACTACCTGATGAAGAAGCTCTACACCGCCCTCGGCGCGATCCAGGTGGAGAACCAGGCGCGTATTTGACACTCCTCCACCGTCCCCGGTCTGGGGACCAGCTTCGGGCGTGGCGGCGCGACGACCTTCCAGCAGGATCTGGCTCGTGCGGACTGCATCGTCATCCAGGGTTCCAACATGGCCGAATGCCATCCGGTGGGCTTCCAGTGGGTGGTGGAGGCCAGGGCGCGGGGAGCGAAGGTCTTCCACGTGGACCCGCGCTTCACCCGGACCAGCGCGCTGGCCGACCGGCACCTGCCGATCCGCGCGGGCAGCGACATCGTGCTGCTCGGCGCCCTGGTCAACCATGTCCTCGGCAACGAACTGGACTTCCGCGAGTACGTGCTGGCCTACACCAACGCCGCCACCCTCGTGTCCGAGGACTTCCAGGACACCGAGGATCTCGACGGGCTGTTCTCCGGCTTCGATCCTGAGACGTGCTCGTACGACCCGAAGAGCTGGTCGTACGAGGGCCCGGCCGAGCACGCGCCGGGGGAGACCCTGGAGGGCGGCCTGCACCACGCCGCGGCGGCGGGAGCGGACCGGTACGGCTCCAGCGGGGCCGCCGCGCACCCCAGCCCGCCGACGGACCCGACGCTGCGCCACCCGCGCTGCGTCTACCAGATCCTCAGGCGGCACTTCGCCCGCTACACCCCGCAGCTGGTGGAGCAGCTCTGCGGCATCTCGCCGGAGGACTTCGCCGAGCTCGCCGACGCGATCACCGCCAACTCCGGCCGGGAGCGCACCACCGCGTGGGTGTACTCCGTCGGCTGGACCCAGCACACGGTGGGCGCGCAGTACATCCGCACCGCCGCGATCCTCCAGCTGCTCCTGGGCAACATCGGCCGCCCCGGCGGCGGCATCCTGGCGCTGCGCGGGCACGCGAGCATCCAGGGCTCGACCGACATCCCGACGCTGTTCAACATCCTGCCGGGCTACCTGGCCATGCCCCACGCCCACCGGCACACGGGCCTGGACGACTACCTGGCCCGCGAGGGAGGAGACACCGGCTTCTGGGGCAACCGGCGTTCCTACCTGGTGAGCCTGCTCAAGGCCTGGTGGGGAGAGGCGGCCACCGAGGAGAACGACTTCTGCTTCGACCACCTGCCGCGCCTGACCGGCGACCACGGCCACTACACCACGGTGATGGGCCAGATCGACGGGACGGTGAAGGGCTACTTCGTGGTGGGGGAGAACCCCGCGGTCGGCTCGTCCGGCGGCCGGGCCCAGCGCCTCGGCCTGGCCAACCTCGGCTGGCTGGTGGTGCGCGACCTGACGCTGGTGGAGACGGCCACGTTCTGGCAGGACGGGCCGGAGCTCGAGACCGGGGAGATGCGCACCGAGGACATCGCCACCGAGGTGTTCTTCCTGCCCGCCGCGAGCCACGTGGAGAAGGAGGGCACCTTCACCAACACCCAGCGGCTCCTGCAGTGGCGGGAGAAGGCGCTCGACCCGCCCGGCGACTGCCGTAGCGACCTGTGGTTCTACTACCACCTCGGCAGGATCCTCAGGGAGCGGCTGACAGGGGACGAGATCGACCGGCCGCTGCGCGAGCTGACGTGGGACTACCCCGAGGACGGCGAGCACCGCGAGCCGTCGGCGGCGGCCGTGCTCCGCGAGATCAACGGTGTCGGCCCGGACGGCCGGGCGCTGTCGTCCCCCACCCAGCTCAGGCCCGACGGGTCCACCACGTGCGGCTGCTGGATCTACTGCGGCGTCTACGCCGGCGAGGTCAACCAGGCCGCCCGGCGCCGGCCCGGGAGGGAGCAGACGCCCGTGGCGCCCGAATGGGGCTGGGCCTGGCCGGCCAACCGGCGGATCCTGTACAACCGGGCTTCCGCCGACCCCGAGGGCCGCCCGTGGAGCGAGCGGAAGGCCTACGTCTGGTGGGACGCGGAGCGCGGTGAGTGGACCGGGCACGACGTACCCGACTTCGAAAGGAACAAGCCGCCGGACTACGTGCCGCCCGAGGGCGCCAGGGCCGAGGCCGCGCTGTCCGGGACCGACCCGTTCGTCATGCAGTCCGACGGGAAGGGCTGGCTGTACGTGCCGGCGGGCCTGGCCGACGGGCCGCTGCCCGCCCACTACGAGCCGCACGAGTCGCCGGTCCGCAACCCGTTGTACGGCCAGCAGGCCAACCCCGCGCGACGGACCTACCCGCGCGCGGTAAGTCCCTACAACCCGCCCCGGTCGCCGCGCTTCCCGTACGTGCTGACCACCTACCGGCTCACCGAGCACCACACGGCGGGCGCCATGAGCCGGCCGCTGGCCTACCTCGCCGAGCTGCAGCCTGAGCTGTTCTGCGAGGTGTCCCCCCTGCTCGCCGCCGAGCTCGGGCTGGCCAACGGCGACTGGGCCACGATCGTGACGAGCCGTACCGTGATCGAGGCCAGGGTGCTGGTCACCGGCCGGGTCCGGCCGCTGCGGATCCAGGGCGAGACGGTGCATCAGATCGGCCTGCCCTACCACTGGGGGTGGGGCGGCGGCGGCCTGGTGACCGGCGACGTCACCAACGACCTGCTGCCGCTGGTGCTCGACCCGAACGTCTACATCCAGGAGAGCAAGGCCATGACCTGCGACGTGCGTCCCGGCAGACGGCCGAGAGGACGGGCGATGCTCGACCTGCTGGAGGAGTACCGGCATGACTGAGCGGATGGGCTTCTTCACCGACACCAGCGTCTGCATCGGCTGCAAGGCCTGCGAGGTGGCCTGCAAGGAGTGGAACCAGCTGCCCGACGACGGGTTCGTGTTCGAGGCGACCTCCTACGACAACACCGGGCAGCTCGGGGCGAGCACCTGGCGCCACGTCGCCTTCATCGAGCAGACGCGCCCCGTGCGGACGAGCGGGGACGGCGACGGCGGGGTGGACCGCTGGCTGATGTCGTCCGACGTGTGCAAGCACTGCACCCATGCCGCCTGCCTGGACGTCTGCCCGACCGGCGCGCTGTTCCGGACCGAGTTCGGCACGGTGGTGGTGCAGGAGGACATCTGCAACGGCTGCGGCTACTGCGTGCCGGCCTGCCCGTTCGGCGTGATCGACCGCAGGGAGGACGACGGGCGGGCCTGGAAGTGCACGATGTGCTACGACCGGCAGCGCGGGGGCCTCGAACCGGCGTGCGCCAAGGCGTGCCCGACCGACTCGATCCAGTTCGGCCCCCTCGACGAGCTCCGGGAGCGGGCCGCGGACCGGCTGGAGAGCCTGCACGCCGAAGGGCGCCCCGAGGCCAGGCTGTACGGCGAGAGCCCGGACGACGGCGTGGGCGGCGCGGGGGCGTTCTTCCTGCTGCTGGACGAACCGGAGGTGTACGGCCTGCCCCCTGATCCGGTGGTGACCACCCGCGACCTGCCGTCCATGTGGCGCTGGGCGGGGGCCGCGGCGCTGTCCGTGGCGGGTGTGGTGGCGGTCGCCTTCTCGGGAGGCTTCTCGGGAGGCTTCGCGGGATTCCGTGACGGAGGGCGGCGGTGACGCGGGAGCGGTCGATGGTGCCGGAGGCCGAGTTCCGCTCGTACTACGGGCGGCCGGTGATCAAGGCGCCGATATGGCACGAACCCCACATGCCAACCTATCTCTACCTGGGCGGCATGTCGGGGGGTTCGTCGATGATCGCCGTGGTGGCCGGGTTCGCCGGGCACCACCGGCTCGCGCGCGCGGCCCGGATCGCGGCGGCACTCGGGGCGGCCGCCGGCGCCGGCCTCCTCACCGCCGAGCTGGGCAGGCCCGAACGCTTCCTCAACATGCTGCGGGTGTTCAAGCCGACCTCGCCGATGAGCGTGGGCTCCTGGATCCTCGCCGCCCAGGGCGGGCTGTCGGCGGTCGCCGCCGCCACCGAGCTGACCGGGACCCTGCCCGTGGTGGGCGACGCGGCGGTCCTCGCCACGGGCGTGACCGGTCCGCTGACCGCCACCTACACCGCCGTCCTGGTCGCCGACACCGCCGTGCCGGCCTGGCACGGCGCCTACAGGGAGCTGCCGTTCCTGTTCGCCGGGAGCGCGCTGGCCAGCGCCGGGGCGGCGGGCATGCTGGCGACGCCCCGCGCCGAGGCCGGTCCCGCCCGCGTGGTGGCGGTGCTCGGGGCCGCCATGGAGACCGTCTCCGGCGCGGTGATGGAGCGCAGGCTGGGGCCGGTCGGCGAGCCGTACCGGCTGGGGAGGGCGGGCCGCCTGATGCGCGCCGCCCGCGCGCTGACGGCCGGTGGCGGGCTGCTCGCCGCGGTCGCGGGGCGCAGCCGTACGCTCACCGCCCTGTCCGGCCTGGCCCTCACGGCCGGCGCCCTGTGCACCCGCTTCGGCATCCTGGCGGCGGGCAGGGCCTCGGCCGCCGATCCGAGGTACACGGTCGTACCGCAGCGGCAGCGCCTCGACGGAGAGCGGCCCGCCTGATCGGCCTTACCCGCCTGCGCGTAGGTTCTCCCTTGGAGGCGTGTGGGCGCCTGGTGGCCCCCGCGGTCTTCAAAACCGACGAGGCCGAGGTCATCGGCCTGGCGGGTTCGATTCCCGTCCGCCTCCGCTCTATTTTCGAAGGGTGGACCCACGAAGGCAGGTGCCACGCACCGACGCCGTACTCGCCGACCCGCGCCTGGTCGCGGCGGGCGGGCGGCTGGGCCGGTCGGTCGTCAAGGACGCGGTGGCGCGGGCCCAGCAGCGGGCGCGGCTCGGCGAGATCACCGCCGAGGAGGTCGCGGACGAGGCCGTGGCGGCGCTCCCCCCACAGGCCGCGAGCCTGCGCGCGGTGATCAACGCGACCGGCGTGCTGATCCACACCAACCTCGGCCGGGCGCCGCTGTCGCCCGCCGCGGTCGAGGCGATGGCGGCCGCCGCCGGAGCCGCCGACGTGGAGTTCGACCTGGAGACCGGCGTCCGGGCCCGCCGCGGGCGCGGCGCGCTGGACGCGCTCGCGCGCGCCGTGCCGGCCGCCGAGGACGTGCACGTCGTCAACAACAACGCCGCAGCGCTCGTCCTGGTGGCCACCGCGCTCGCCGCGGGCCGGGAGATCGTGATCAGCCGCGGCGAGCTGGTGGAGATCGGCGACGGGTTCCGCATCCCCGACCTGCTGGTCTCCACGGGGGCGCGGCTGCGCGAGGTCGGCACGACCAACCGCACCTCCTTCGGCGACTACGCGGCGGCCGTGGGACCGCAGACCGGATGCGTGCTCAAGGTGCACCCGTCGAACTTCCGGATCGAGGGTTTCACCGGCTGCGCCGAGGTGCCGGAACTCACCGGGCTGGGCGTGCCCGTCGTGGCCGACATCGGCTCCGGCCTCCTCACCCGCGAGCCGCTGCTGCCCGCCGAGCCTGACGCGACCACCATGCTCGAGGCCGGGGCGGATCTCGTGACCGCCAGCGGCGACAAGCTGCTCGGCGGGCCGCAGGCGGGGCTCCTTCTCGGCCGCCACGACCTGGTCGAACGATGCAGGCGGCATCCCCTCGCCCGCGCGCTGCGAGTCGGCAAGCTGACGCTGGCGGCGCTGGAGGCCACGCTCCGGGGTCCCGCCGTCCCGGTCCGCCAGGCGCTGCACGCCGATCCGGCGGCGCTCGCCGACCGGGCCGAGGCGCTCGCCGGCACGCTGGCGGGCGCCGGGGTCGACGCGCGAGCCGTACCGAGCGAGGCCGCCGTGGGGGGTGGGGGAGCGCCCGGGGTCACGCTGCCGAGCGCCGCGGTGAGCCTCCCCGAACGGCTCGCCGCGCCGCTGCGCACCGGCGATCCGCCGGTCGTCGGCCGCGTCCAGGGCGGGCGGCTGCTGCTCGACCTGCGCACCGTTCCCCGCGACAGGGACGGCGACGTGGCCCGCGCGATCCTCGGGGTGAGCGGCTGATGCACGTCGTCGCCACCGCCGGTCACGTCGATCACGGCAAGTCCACGCTGGTGCGGGCGCTCACCGGGATGGAGCCCGACCGGCTGGAGGAGGAGCGGCGGCGGGGGCTGACGATCGAGCTGGGCTACGCCTGGACGGCTCTGCCCTCGGGGCGGCGCCTCGCCTTCGTGGACGTTCCCGGCCACGAGCGGTTTCTCGGCACGATGCTGGCCGGGGTCGGTCCCGTGCCGGCCGTCCTGTTCGTGGTGGCCGCCGACGAGGGCTGGATGCCGCAGTCCGAGGAGCACCTGGTGGCGCTGGAGGCCCTCGGCGTACGGCACTGCCTGCTCGCGGTGACCCGCGCCGACCTCGCCGACCCGGGCCAGGCGATCGAGCAGGCGCGGACCCGCCTGGCCGCCGCGGGGCTGGGGGGCGCGGGCCCGGATGCGGGCGGGTCGGGCGGCGTCGAGGCGGTGGGGGTGAGCGGGCGCACCGGTCAGGGACTCGGCGAGCTGCGGGAGGCACTGGACCGGCTGGTCGCCCGGCTTCCCGCGCCCGATCCGCGGGCACCGGTCCGGCTGTGGATCGACAGGGTGTTCACCGTGACCGGCAGCGGCACGGTCGTGACCGGGACCCTGCCCGAGGGCACGATCTCGGTGGGCGACGACCTGGCGCTCGGTGGCGAAGCGGTACGGGTGCGGGCGCTGGAGGCCCTCAAGGAGCCACTGGCCGCGGTGACGGGCGTCGCCAGGGTGGCGGTGAACCTGCGGGGCCGCGGCCTTCCCGAGCGAGGCCTGGCCCTGGTCACCCCCGGCCGATGGACGTTCACGGACCTGGTGGACGTCCGGATCTCACCGGTCGGAGCGCTCCGGGATCCCGGCCGCGGTCCGGGCGGCGGCGACGAGGGGCGGCGCCTGCCCAGGCGGCTGATCGCGCACATCGGGTCGGCGGCGGTGGCGTGCGAGGTACGGCCGCTCGGCGGCCGTGTCGCACGGCTGCGCCTGGCCGGCCCGCTCCCGCTCCACCTCGCAGATGTGCTGCTGCTGCGCGACCCCGGCCGCGACCGGACCGAGGTGCGGGTGCTGGCCGCGGCGAGCGTGCTCGACGTGCGCCCGCCGGCGCTCGGCCGCCGGGGCGCGGCGCGGGCGCACGCCGCACGGCTTGAGTCGGCCACGCCGGACGCGGCCTCCGCCCTGCGCACCCACCGGCTGCTGCGCGCCGCCGACCTGACCGCCATGCTCCGGACGCCCGGCGGGCAGCCGGTCTGCGGCGACTGGTACGCCGACCCCGATCATTGGGAGGAACTGGCCGGGCGGCTGACCGGGGTGGCCCGGCGGTACGCGGCCGAGCACCCGCTCGATCCTGGCATGCCGCTCGAAGCGGCCCGGCACGAGCTCGCCCTGCCCGACCGGCGGCTGGTCGCCGCGCTGGTACGGCCGCCGCTCACACTCGGCGAGGGCCGGATCCTCACCCGGCCTCCCGGGCTGCCCGCACAGGTGGCCAGGGCGGTCGAGCGGCTGACGGCCGAGCTGTCCGCGCATCCCTTCCAGGCGCTGGAGGCCCGGCGCCTGACCCAGCTGGGGCTCGGGATCCGGGAGCTGGCGGCGGCCGTACGGGCGGGACGCCTGCTACGCGTGGCCGAAGGCGTCGTGCTGCTGCCCGGCGCGGACGCCAGGGCGGCGGAGCTGCTGAGACGGCTGCCGCAGCCCTTCACGGTCAGCCAGGCCCGGCGCGCCCTCGACACCACCCGAAGGGTCGCGGTGCCGCTGCTGGAACACCTCGATCGGAGCGGGGTCACCGAACGGGTGGACGATGTCCACCGCCGCTGCCGTTGACCCCATGAACGACACCGTGGGACGCGCTGGCCGAGACGCCGCGCAGGGGAGCGGCGGCCGTGGGGCGGCCCCCGCCTGCGTGTGACCGGGAAGTGACCGGCACGTCAGCGGCCCGGAGCACCCTTCAAGGGCCCTGAGCAAGGGGGCGGCGGCCTTCATCCAGGCGGCCCGAGCCGTGTGCGGGGGCGTACGTCAGCGGCGCGACGTCGCTGACGAGCATCGCGGCTCGGGGCGGTGCTGATGCTCGGTCCGGCCGATCGCGGTCTTCATGGACCCATCGCGTCATGGGCCCATGGCCGCGACAGCACCAGGACCGCCGGGCCCGCCACGGGTCCGGCGGTCCCCGGCGACACCCTCGCCGTCCCCCCTCTCTCGACCGGCTCGCCCGCTCCCTTCAGGACCTCATCGCCTCGATCGCGAGGCTCCTGGGCGTCAGCCGCTCCACCATCCACACGTACGTGCCCGAGCTCAGGACCGGCGGCGACCACCAGACCATCGACCTCCCCGCCCAGCGCCTCGAACTCGCTGTGGAGAACGACCAAGCGAGTGGCGGCTCACCGGGAGCCAGAGGAGTTCCAGGCCGAGACGCGGACGGGAAGAGGCGGTTCACGCGTCGGTGAGCGAGAACCGCTCGATGTCCTGGACCAGGCTGCCGTGCGTGAAGGCCGCCGTGTACTCCTGCTCGCCCAGGACGGTCCGCGTCTGATGCGCGGCGGCGGAGTGCAGGTCGTGGAAGGGCCGCAGCGCGGTCAGCGAGACGCCGGTGACGCGTCGCAGCCGATGCGCGACCCCCAGCAGCTGCGCCGCCCGGTGGTGGTGCCCGGCCGAGGCGGTCGACCAGGCCAGCGACTCCATGGCCCAGGCGGGCCCCCAGCAGTCGTCGATGTCGTACTGCCGGCGCAGCGCCTCCCGGAACAGCGCGGCCGACCTGTCGACGTCCCCGTGGCGGAGTTCGGCAAGGCCGAGCGTCCACAGCGCCCACGAGTAGGCCCATCCGGCGCCGCTGGTCTCGGCCTCGGCGAGATACTCGCGGGTCGCTGCGCCGGCCAGCTCGCCGTCGCCGAGGAAGGCGCAGCTCATCGCCCACATCATGGTCGCCATATGCGCGTCGCCGTGCCGCCCGGCGCGGCGGAAGGCGGCCCTGGCCCGCGACAGCGTCGGGATGGCGCGGCGGTCGCTGTGCACCAGCAGCGCGTGGCTGCCCTCCACGTAGGTGGTGACCGCCGCCACGGCGGGATCATCCGCGGGGCGCCCGCCGGCCGTCATGCAGGCCTCCGCCGTCGCGCGATCACCCTGGACCAGCGCGCTCCACGCCAGCATGGCCGCCGCGCCGGCACGGTAGGACGGCGGGTCGGCGGGAACCGCCTGGTAGGCCCGCTCCAGCCAGTGACGTCCCTCGCCGATCGTCTTGGCGAAGAACCAGACGCGCGTCCTGGTGAGATCGACCGCGATGTCGAGCCCGTGGACGGCCTCGCCGGGGCAGGACAGGGAGAAGTTCAGCGCCTCCTGGAAGTTCGGCAGCTCGCGCCGGAGCCTGGCCAGCCACTCGATCTCCTGCTCGCCGCACCAGCGATCGGCGGCCTCGGCGGCCATCCGCTGGTAGTGGTCGCGGTGGCGGCGGCGCAGCGGCGACTCCATGCCGGCCTCGGTGAGCCGCTGCCTGCCGTACTGGCGCAGCGTCTCCAGCAGCCGGTAGCGGGTGCGGCGGCCGTGGGCGCGCGCCAGCAGCACCGACTTGTGCACCAGCCCGGCCAGCAGGTCCAGGACGTCCGTCCGGTCGATGCCGGAACCGCTGCACACCGCCTCGGCCGCCTCCAGGTCGAACCCTCCGGCGAAGACCGACAGCCGCTCCCACAGCAGGCGTTCCGGCTCGGTGCACAGCCCGTAGCTCCAGTCGATCACGTGTCTGAGCGTCTGGTGGTAAGGGGGTGAGGTCGTGGCGGGGGTGGCCAGCAACCTGAACCTGTCGCCGAGGCGGTCCAGGATCTCGTCGACGGACAGCGTGCCCAGCCGTACGGCGGCCAGCTCGATCGCCAGCGGGATGCCGTCGAGGCGCCGGCACAGCTGGGCGACCCGCTCCTCATTGTCCTTCGTGACGGCGAACCCGGGAGAGGCCGCGGCGGCGCGGTCGACGAGCAGCGCGACCGCGTCGTAGTCGGTCAGCGGCAGGAGGGCGGCCGGCTCGGCCACGGGTGCGGCGTTCCTCCCCGGCGCGGGGCCGGTGGTGCCCGCGACGGCGGCGGGCTCAGGGGAGAGACCGGTGGACGGCACGGGCGGCAGGGAGAGCGAGGGCACCAGCAGGACGTGCTCGCCGGCCAGGCCGAGCCGGTGGCGGCTGGTCGTCAGCACCCGCAGCCCTGGGCACGCCTTGAGCAGCAGGTCGACCAGCGCCGCCACCGCCGTCACCACGTGCTCGCAGTTGTCCAGCACCAGCAGCAGCCGCTTGCCGCGCAGGAACCCGGCCAGCACGTCGGCCGGACGCCGCGCCGACTGGTCTCGCACGCCGAGCGCCTGCGCCACCAGCCGGTCCAGCAGCTGCGGTTCCGGCAGCGCGGTCAGGTCGGCCAGCCAGACCCCGTCGGGGAACGCGGCGGCCAGCTCGGCCCCCGCCCGTAACGCCAGCCTGGTCTTGCCCACGCCGCCCACGCCGGTCAGGGTCACCAGCCGGTGGGCCGCCAGCAGCCTGCCGACCTCGGCCAGCTGCCGCTTGCGGCCGACGAACGTCGTCACCTCGGCCGGCAGGTTGCCGCGTACCGGTGGCCGGCTCGAGAAGGCCATCGCCGGATCGCCGGCGAGCAGCCGCCGGTGCAGCTCGCGCAGCTCCGCCCCAGGATCGACGCCGAGCTCCTCGGCCAGGAGCCGCCTGACCGTGTGGTAGCAGCGCAGGCTCTCGCCCTGCCGTCCCGACCGGTACAGGGCCAGCATCCGCTGGGCCCAGAACCGCTCGCGCAGCGGGTGGGCCGCGGTCAGCTCGTGCAGTTCGGGCAGCAGGCTCTGGTGCAGGCCGAGCGTGAGATCCGCCTCGATCCGCAGTTCGAGCGCGTCGAGCCGGCGCTCGTCAAGCGCGGCGGCGACGTCGCGGCGCAGCACGTCGGAGCTGATGTCGGCCAGCGCCGCTCCCCGCCACAGCCGCAGCGCCTCGCGCAGCAGCGCGGCGGCGTGCTCGGTCTCGTCGGCCGCGGCGGCGACGCCGGCCCGCCGTACCAGGACGTCGAACCTGTGCAGGTCAAGCGCCTCGGGGTCGACCTCGATCGCGTACCCCCCGGGCCGCGTCACCACAGGACATCCGGTGCCCGGGCCCGTGGCCAGCAGGCGGCGTAGCCGCAGCACGTAGTTCTGCACCGTGTTGCGGGCGCCGTCGGGCGGGCTGTCGGCCCACAGGCGGTCGATCAGCGTGTCGACGGTGACGACGTCGCCGGCGTCGACGAGCAGGACGGCCAGCACGGTCCTGAGCTTGGCCGCGGGGACGGCCAGCGGGAGACCGTCGCGAAGCACCTCGACGGGCCCCAGGATCCGGAACTCGAAGCCCCCAGATGGCATGACGCATTGTAATCACATGGCGACGAAGAGGACCGGGCTCATGGCGACGTAGCCAGGCCCCGCTCGGCCATCCGAGCGGGCTTTGGCAGGAGGTCTGCCTGACGTCAGCTGAGTCTTGGCGGATGGGACGCGGCGCGTGGCCGTATCGACCTCGCCGCCGGCCTCAAGAAGCGGAGGCGGCCATGAGGCGCTCGGCGAAGGCGGACATCTGATCGCGCTGCTCGTCCGGTTCGGTGGCGCCGGAGCTGACGACGATACGGGTCACGCCCTGTTCGGCGAGGGCCGCGACCTGCTCTTCGGAGATGTCCATCGACGCGGACCGGGTGTACTCCAGCGCCGCCGGATCGCGTCCCGCCTCCACGGCGGTCTTCCTGGCGAGGTCCAGCTGAACAGCCCGCTCGTCGGGGTGGAGCGCGCCGCCGGGGAAGAACCCGTCGCCGCGCAGCCCGGCGCGGCGGGCGGCCGCCCGGCTCGACCCGCCGACGTGGATGGGCAGGTGCCTGACCCCGTAAGGCTTCGGGAAGCTGCTCAGGTTCTCGAAGGCGAAGAACTCCCCGGCGAAGCTGACGCCTTCCTCGCCGCCCTCCCAGAGCAGCCGCAGCACGTCGATCGCCTCGTCGGCCCGGCGGCCGCGGGTGGCGTAGTCGACGCCCACCGCCTGGGCCTCGCCGGGCAGCGCCCCCAGCCCCACGGTCAGCAGCCGCATCCGCCCCTTCGACAGCACGTCGATGGTGGCCAGGCGTTTGGCGAGGGTCACCGGGTGGTGGTACGGCAGCAGCAGCACGCCCGTGCCCAGCAGGATCCGGCTGGTGTGCGCGGCGGCGAAGCCCAGGCAGTCGAGCGGGTCACCGTACGGCAGCGACGGCGGCATGGCGAACGAGCCGATGGTCGCACCGGGGTACAGCACGATGTGCTCCGGAACGTACAGGGACTCGAAGCCGCATTCCTCGGCGTGCCGGGCGTAGGCGGCGAGCTTGTCTGGGTCGACCCCGTGATACGGCGTGCTGTAACTGATCCCGAACTTCATGGCGGCCACGCTAGAACGTTGACACCGGCGTCAAGGCAAAACCCGTGAGGCCCCACACCCGCCGGCAGGTAAGCCGGACGCGGGCTCGACGACCAGCTCGCCGAGCTCGCTCTCCAGCCGGTCGGCCGCTCGACCGTGGCGCCTGGCCGACGGCGTTGTCGTCGTGGCGTGCGGGGTCGGCCGGTAAGGGCTTCCCGAATCGGGACCTCGTGGACCAGGACATTGATATAAGAGTCTGGTGATCACCAACCCGCGCCCGTTAAGGCCGTCCGATCCCCTTCACGTGGCGTCGTACCGGCTCGTGGGTCTGCTGGGTGAAGGCGGGCAGGGCGCGGTCTACCTGGGCGTCGCTCCCGACGGCGGTCAGGTGGCGGTCAAGGTACTGCACGCCCGCCTCGTCCAGGACGCCGAAAGCCGCCGCCGGTTCGTCCGGGAGGTGAACACGGCGCGCAAGGTGGGACCGTTCGGTACGGCACGCGTCGTGGACGTCGACATCGAGGGAGATCAGCCGTACATCGTCAGCGAGTACATCTCCGGTGAGTCCTTGCAGCAGCTGATCAGCCGAGAGGGGCCTCGCGACGCGGGCGGGATGCGCCGCCTGATGCTGGCCACCGCGGCCGCGCTGCAGGCCATCCACGAGTCCGGCATCGTGCATCGTGACTTCAAGCCGAGCAACGTGCTGCTCGCGCTGGACGGTCCCCGGGTCATCGACTTCGGTATCGCCCGGGCGCTCGAGGGCACGACCATGCTCTCGAGCGCGGTCGTCGGCACCCCTCCGTACATGTCTCCCGAACAGCTCGCGGGAAAGGACGTCGAGCCGAGCTCCGACGTGTTCTCCTGGGCCGTCACGATGGTGTTCGCGGCCACCGGCCGACCGGCCTTCGGCCAGGACAGCATTCCCGCGGTGTTCAACCGCATCCTCAACCGGCAACCCGATCTGGACGGCGTTCCGGACGAGCTGAAGGGCCTGCTCGCGGCGTGCCTGGCCAAGGACCCGCGGGAGCGCCCGAGCGCCGGCCAGCTGCTGCAGCGCATCCTGGGTCATCACGAGCCGACGCTCGCCCTTCCGGCGCCGCCCTCCGCTGATCGGCCGTTCGGCCTGGCCTTCGTCGCCCAGCTCGTCGTGATGCTGGCCACTCCCGTGATCGGCTTCGCCGTCCATTACGGCTACGGCGCGGACCCGGACGGCGGCCTGTCTCCGATCCCCTTCCCGTGGGTGGACGACGGGATTCCGTTCTGGCCCGGCATGATCGCATGGATCGTCATCGGGAGCCTGATCACGCTGGCGCTGCGGTTCGCGGCGAGACGGAGCTGACACGTGGACGTCGAAGGTCTCATCATCGCTCTGTTCGCGCTGGCCGGACTCGCCGGTTCGGCCTGGCTCTTCATCGTCAAGAGGAGACGCTTCCTGTCCGAGCATCGCCTCCTGATGGCTGTCACCGTCCTGCCGTTGCAACCGATCCTGATCACCGGGCTGGCGGCGTTGTTGATCACGCAATGGGGCCGGCTCGAGCTCAGCGGGGTGATGCTCGGCGTCCTCGCCTACGTCCACGGGCTCGTCGCCTTCGCCCTGGTCGTGGCGGTGCAGGACCTGCGGCAGGCGCGACGCCGACGCGGAGTCGACCACGTCTCTTCCCCGCACCCCACCGATGGCGGGATCGGGGGGTTCCAGGGCTGACGTCGGCGGCCCCGGGCGACCGCCCGATCAGCACGATCGGGCGGTCGACACCGCTGGAAGGACACCGTCACGTAGCGCCGGGGTGAGGTCAGCGCAGGCGGGCCTCGATGGCCTCGATGATCCGCGGCCGCAGTTCCGCGGCGCGGATGACGGCGTCGACGGAACCCACCTCGACCGCCCGCTGGATGTTGTGCACGCGGTCGAACTCCGCGGCCACCTCGCCGAGCTTCTCCGCGCGGACCGACGAGCGGAGCTCGTCCAGCTCCGCGGTCAACGCGGCCCGGTCGGCGCCGGCGGCGGCCGCGACGCGGGCCTCCAGGTCCCGCACGCGGGGGTCGGCCGCGGTGCGGGCGTCGACCTCGCCGGAGAACACCACCGCGGCGGCGGGAGCGCCGCCGAGCACCGAGGCGAATGAGCCTTCCAGCGCGAGCACGGTCATGTTCGGGTTCAGCGCCTTCGAGAAGACCACGAACGCGCCGCCGTGGTACCGCGAGATCACGCAGAACACGATGGGCCCGCGGAAGTTCACGATCGCGCGGCCGATCTCGGCGCCGTACTCCAGCTGCAGCTTCCGCATCGACTCCGGCGAGCCGTCGAAGCCCGACAGGTTCGCCAGCACCACCAGCGGCCGGTTGCCGCTGGCCGCGTTGATCGCCCGCGCGGCCTTCTTCGACGACCGCGGGAACAGGGTGCCCGCGGTGTAGGTGTCCGGGCCGTCGGTGGGCGGGAAGCCGCGCCGCGGTATCGCCCGCGACTCGATGCCGAGCAGGCACACCGGCATGCCGCCGAGATGGACGTCCTGCACCACCGCGGTCTCCGCGTCGGCCATGCCCGCCCAGCGTTCGAGCACCGGGTGGTCCTGGTCGGACAGCGCCCTCATCACGGTTCGGATGTCGAACGGCTTCTTGCGGTCCGGGTTGGCCTCGGCGGAGAAGATCTGACCGACCGAGGTGAAGTCACTGCCCGCCACAGCGTGCGGGAAGTCGGAGACGTCGCGGTCGACGGGGTCGGTCGTCGTCGCCCGCCGCGGCGCCTGCTCGCCAGGCGCGACGTAGGTGTGGTCGTAGTGCGACATCAGCACGTCGCGCGCGGCGGTCAGGTTCGGCGCCCAGTACTGCGCCTGCCCGTTCGGGCCCATCACCCGGTCGTAGCCGCCGATGCCGAAGTTGTCCTCGGCCGAGACGCCACCGGAGAAGTCGAGCGACTGCTTGCCGGTGAGCACCATCGCCGAGTCCGGCGTCATCACCAGGATGCCCTTGGTGTGCATGAGCATCGTCGCCTCGGCGTTCCAGTACGGCTGCGCGCCGACGTTGATGCCCGCGACCACGATGTTGATCTCGCCGCCGTCCTGGGTGAACTCGACGATCCGCTTGAGCGCCGCGGCCACCCAGTCCATGTTCTCGGTGCCCGACGCCATGGAGATGCGCGCGCCGGACGACAGCGCGTACCACTCCAGCGGCACCCGCATCCGCTCGGCCAGGTCCAGCGCGGCGATCACGCGGCGGCACTCCGGCTCGGACAGCGCGCCGAGCGACTTCGTCGGGTCGCCGAGCAGCACGACCCTGGTGAGGCCCTCGGGGTGCCGCGCGGTCGGCGTGGAGACCACGCCGGCCACGATCGCCGCGCTGTTGCGCCCCTTCGGCCGGTCGACCGGCACCAGCGCGTGGGCGTCGTCGAGGTCGTGCTCGACGAAGTCGCCGAGCAGGCCGGTCAGCTCGTACGGGTAGACCGTGTTGCGGCTGCTCGCGCGCAGGACCTTCTGCCGGTAGTCGTCGAGCGGCTCGATGGGCTCGTCCGACGGCTCGCCGATGGTCAGCTCGGTGCCGCCGGTGGCGTCGAGGGAGATGCGCACGGCGATCTTGGTCAGCTCGCCGGTCACCTGGTCGCGCTGCCGCCCGATGAACAGGGTCTCCTCCAGCCCGGCGCCCACGGTCGTCGGCAGCACGCGCCGGGCGATCATCTCCAGCTCCGCGCGGGTGATGTTGCTGGGCGGCCAGACGTAGATCACGATCCGGTTGGTGTTGAGGCGCTTGTTCGACGGCCGCCGCGACTGGGCGCGGCGGATCGAGTCGACGCAGGCGGCGATGGTGTCCTCGGCCGTCGGCAGCGCGACCAGCCTGCCGTCGTGCTCGCGCAGCTCGGTCAGGTCACGCACCTGTGCGAACGCGACGAGGCGCTCGTCAGAGCGGTTCTCCCGCGCCACGCACTGGAAGAGGTAGACCTCCTCGTCAGACGACGGCAGCCGGGTGAGGTCGAACTTGCCCAGCCGCTCCATCTGCATCCGCTGCGCGATGTACGGATGCAGACCGCGGATCAGCCGCTCCTCGGTCATGCCGGTGGCCGACGGGCGGAAGGTGAAGTGGTGGTGCATCACCGCGCCGCGGCTGCCCGCGACGGTGGCGGTGAGCCTGCGGACCTGGCTCGGCATCGGGTGCGCGCTGATCACCTCGTGCAGCGCGGCCGCCATCGCGTCGGAGTCCTCCGGCTGCTCCTCCCACGCGAGATAGATGTCGGCGTCGATGGCGTCCTCGCCGCTCGCGAGCTCGGCGAGCCCGCGCAGCGCGCTGCCCAGCGCTCCGAAGCTCACCGCGGCGGATGCCACACATGAGCCCGCGCGCTCGGCGACCACGAACGTGCAGCCCGCGCCCGCGCTGGTGCGGACACCGGTGAGAGCCTTGTTGCCGTAGTAGCGCCGGGTCAGCACCTCCAGCATGATCGTGTTGTCCAGGTCGGCGCGGATGAGCCGCTGGCCGAGCAGCCGCACCAGCGGCTCGGTGCTGCGCACCATCTCGGCGATGCGCTCGGCGCGGTCCGGTGCGTCCGGGTGCGCGTCCAGGTGGCGCAGGTGCTTGCGGACACTGGCGTAGACGCGGGCGCGGTTGCGGCGCAGCAGCGGCTGGCCGAACCAGGCGAACACCACGCCGCGCGCCAGGTCGGCGACCACGGGGAAGCGGACCTGCGTCGCGGCCACCAGCCGTTCCAGCGCGAGGCCGGCCGGCTCGCGCAGCGTCTCGTCCGGCGGCGCCTCCCGCAGCCACGCGCGCAGCAACGTCGCGACGGCCGTGGCGTCGGCCGACGCGCGTTGCAGGGCGAGGAAGATCCGGAACACCGCGGCTTCGAGCTCGGGGGACGGCTCCAGCCCGGTGACACCGTAGTGCCCGAGCGCCTTGGCGAGCTTGTCCTGGAACGCCTGCGGCAGCCCGGCCCGCTCGACGTCGAGGCTCTGCAGGTAGGTGTGGAAGTATTCGCGGGCGCTGCGCACGTGGCCGTCGCCGCCGCCGTCCTCGCTCGCCGGCCGGTTACGGCTCAGCTCGGCGAGGTCGGCGAACACCTCGATCAGCTCGAGCTCCTCGGTCAGCGGCCGGTGGCCGTCCTCGCCGGCGGCCCGCCGCGCGGCGAGGTAGTCGTCGAGCACCCGGCTTTCGTCGTGCGGGTCGACGTCGAAGCCCAGCAGCAGGCTGCGCAGGTCCTCCTGGCCACGCGTGGTGCGCTCCCGCACCGGGACCTCCGCGGGCGCCGCGGGCAGGTCCAGCTCGACGGACGCGGCGGCCGAGGAGTGCTCGACCGCGGTGTCGGCGAGCGGCTCCAGCCGCAGCAGCGGTGCCCCCGTCTCCACCTTGCCGCCCACGGACACGACGCATTCCTTCAGCCGCGCCTTGAACGGCGCCCGCAGCACCGTCTCCATCTTCATGCTCTCGAGCACCATCACCGGCTCGCCCGCCTCGACCTCGGCGCCGACCTCCAGCGGCGTGGCCACGACCAGCGCGGGCGCGGGCGAGCGGACGACGCCGCCCTCGTCGCGGCTGACCCGGTGGGTCACGCCGTCCACCTCGATCACATGGATCGGCCCGTGGGTGCCGGTGAGCAGGCGGTACCGGGCGCCGTTGACGACGATCTGCCCGGTGTGCCGGTCGAAGCGGTCGAGCTCGACGTCTGCGGTACGGACGTCGTCACCCGCGTGGACGCCGACGCGGAAGCGATGCGCGCCGACCCGCGCGACCCGCACGCGGTAGCCGACGCCACGCAGCTTGAGGTCCAGCGGCCGGCCGCTCTCGTGCTGCACCTGCGGGCGTCCGCCGAACGCCGTCGACAGCAGCCGCTGCCGCTCGACGCGTTCCTCCTCCTCGTACGCCTCGATGGCGGCGGCCGCCAGCGCGACGCCGGAGTGGCGGTGCGAGACGAGCCTGCCCTCGCCGCGGACACGGTCGATCCAGCCGGTGTCCGCGCTGGCGTCGATCACCTCGGGCTGGTCGAGCAGCTCGAGCACGAAGCTCTTGTTCGTCGCGCCACCCTCGATGATCACCGAGGTCTGCGCCATCGCCCGGCGCAGCCGGCCGAGCGCCTCGTCGCGATCGCGGCCGTAGGCGATGATCTTCGCGATCATCGAGTCGAAGTCGGCGGGGATGGTGTCGCCCTCGCTGACGCCGGTGTCCACGCGGATTCCGGGGCCGGCGGGCAGGTCCATCCGCGCGATGCGGCCCGGAGAGGGCGCGAAGTCGCGGTCGGGGTCTTCGGCGTTCAGCCGGGCCTCGATGGCGTGACCGCGTTCCACCGGCGGGTCGCCTTCGAGCCTGCCGCCTGAGGCCACCCGCAGCTGCGCCTTGACCAGGTCGAAGCCCGTGGTGCACTCGGTGATCGGGTGCTCGACCTGCAGGCGGGTGTTGACCTCGAGGAAGGCGAAGAGCTTGTCACCGGGATGGTAGAGGAACTCGACGGTCGCCGCGCCGCGGTAGCCGACCGCGACGGCCAGCCGTTCGGCCGACCTCTTGAGCTCGGCCGCCTGCGCGGGGCTGAGCACCGGCGAAGCCGACTCCTCGATGACCTTCTGGTTGCGCCGCTGCACCGAGCAGTCGCGGACGCCGAGCGCCCACGCGGTTCCCTGGCCGTCGGCGATCACCTGGACCTCGACGTGCCGGGCGCCGGTGACCAGCCGCTCCAGGAACACGATGCCGCTGCCGAACGCCCGCGCGGCCTCCTGGCTGGTGCGCTCGTAGGCGTCGGAGAGCTCGGCGTCGCTCGTGATCACGCGGATGCCGCGCCCGCCGCCCCCTGCGGTCGCCTTCAGCATCAGCGGATAGCCGATCTCGGCCGCCGCCGCCAAGGCGGCGTCCAGGGTCTCGACCGGCCCGCGGCTCCACGGCGCGACCGGCACGCCGACCTCCTCGGCGATCAGCTTCGCGCCGATCTTGTCGCCGAGCTTGCGCATCGCCTCCGCGCTCGGCCCGACGAACGTGACCCCGATCTCGTCGCACAGCTCCGCGAAGGCCGGGTCCTCCGCGACGAAGCCCCAGCCGACCCACGCGGCGTCGGCCCCGGTCTCCACCAGCGCCCGCTCCAGCACCTTCAGGTCGAGGTACGGGCGCGCGGACGCGGGTCCGAGGTCGTAGGCGATGTCGGCCTCGCGCACGAACGTGGCGGTGCGGTCGACGTCGGTGTGCAGGGCGACGGTCTCGATCCGAGTCCCGGTCTCCGCGGCGATGTCCCGTACGGCGTGGATGAGCCGCATGGCGGCCTCACCACGGTTGACGATGGCGACACGACTGAACACCCGACCGAGCCCTCCTGTAGACCAACGATGTGCGCGCCGCGACACACGGCGCCCCCCGGCATTGTTCACCCTTCCGTCTACCGAGCCGGCCGCGCTATGTCGCAGACAGCGCACGCTACCCGGCCCGAGTTGTGGGAAAGCCACCAAAACCGTCGGCCGCTCCGGCCCGACCAGGGCATGTGCGAGCGCAGTGGGCGACTCCCGTCCGTCAAGGCGCCGTCACGCCTCGCGGTCGCGGCCGCCGGGCTGAGCCGGGGTGGACGAGTCACCTGACCGCGGCACGCCGGCCCACCGGCCCACTGGCTACCCGGTCACCGGCTCCCGAGTTTCCGCAGTGCCTGCTCCGACGCCGAGCCCGGCTCGGCGGCGAACAGGTCCAGCCCGCAGCACGACGGCTCGTCGGGCAGCGCGATGAGCTCGCCGTGCAGGGTCAGTTCGCCCACGACCGGGTGGTGCAGCACATACGTCCGGGACCGGACCTGCGCGACCGGGTGCTCGGCCCACATCCGCGCGAATTCCGGGCTCAGCTCCAGCATGTGGTCGATGTGCGCCGTGAGCCCGGAGTCCCCGCGATAGCGCCCGAGCAGCACGCGAAGATGCGCCACCTGGTCGCGCGCCGCCCGCTCCCAACCGGCGCGGTGCAGCTCGCGCCAGGAGGGTTCGGTGAACAGCAGGTGCGAGAGCGTGCGGCGGTCCTCCGGCAGCGCGGGGAAGTCGCCGAACACCGCCACGGCGAGCTCGTTCCAGCCGACGATCTGGGTGTGCCTGCCGACCACCAGCGCCGGCGTCATCACGAACGACTCCAGCAGGTAGCGCAAACCCGCGGGCAGAACGGGCGACGCGGCGGCCGCACACGCCAGGGGACGCCGCGCGATCCGGTGCAGGTAAGCCAGCTCGTCGGTGTCCAGGCGCAGCGCCGCGCCGACGGCGTCCACGACCTCGTCCGAGACGCTGTCGCCCTTGCCCTGCTCCAGACGCGTGTAGTGGGCGATGCTCACACCGGCGAGCCGGGCCAGCTCCTCGCGCCGCAGGCCCGCGACCCGGCGGGCTCCGCCGTAGTCGTGCAGCCCGACGTCCGCCGGACGCAGACGGGCACGGCGTGATTTGAGGAACTCGCTCAGCTCCGTCCGGTCGTCCACGCGACAACCCTACGTGTGAGCGTGCGGTGGGTGATCACGCCGTGAGTACGCAGGACACGGGCCTGGTCCGGTGGTCACGCCGGCTCCAGGCTGTCAGGCGAGCCCGCCACACGCGAACGGTCCGGCCTCGCCGCGCTCGCTCGCCGGCGGCTCCTCTATCGACATCCACCGAACGAACGGAGCGAAGCCGTGTCCCGAACACTCGGACTCATCGGCAGCGGAATGATCGGTTCTTCTGTTGCCCGCCTGGCCGTCGCGGCCGGCCTTGAGGTCGTCCTCAGCAATTCGCGAGGGCCCGAGACACTCGCTGATCTTGTCGCCGAGCTGGGCGAGCACGCCTGGGCGGCCACACCGGCAGAAGCCGCGCGCGCCGCCGACCTGGTGGTGGCGGCCATCCCGTTGCAGGCATACGAACAGCTCCCCGCCGAAGCCCTGGCCGGCAAGACGGTGCTGGACACGGCGAACTACTACCCCGAGCGGGACGGCCACCTGGCCGAACTTGACGCGGGCGACCTGACCTCCAGCGCCCTGATGCAGCGCCACCTCGCGGGCTCCCAGGTGGTCAAGGCGTTCAACAACATCACCCCGCACCAGCTGGTCACCCTCGCCCGGCCCGCGGGCGCGCCGGACCGCAGCGCCCTGCCCATCGCCGGTGACGACGCGGAGGCCAAGGAAGAGGCCGCCCGGCTGCTGGACGTCCTCGGTTATGACGCGGTGGACATCGGAACGCTTGCCGCCAGCTGGCGCAGTGAACCGAACACGCCGGTGTACATCCAGCCCTATCTCGGTGAGGTGCCCGCCATGAACGTCGAGGACTTCCTCCGCTGGACTCTCCAGACTCCCGGCGTCGTCGTTCCGGCGTCACAGGTCGGCAACCTGGCCGAGACCGCGGTTCGCCAAGCGGCGGGCGAGGCCAGGCTGCCGAGCGTCGACTGACTCCGCACCCCGTCGAGGCGGCGCGTCGCCGGGGTGAGGTGATCTCCCCGGCGCGGTGCCTCGACGGCGGCCCTCCGCGCCACCCCGCACGGGCGAACTCAGCAGACAGCCGTCCGCTTCGCGGACTCCGCCGCGAGCAGGGCCGCACCGAGCTGGACGGCGACCAGCGTCCGGATCGGGATCGGGGTGGCCACCGCGTCGGCCTCGGCCTCGGTGAACCATGCGTCGAAGCGCGCACCGAGACGGGCTCTCTCGGCCCGGATGGCGGGCGTGGCGTTGCCCGCGCCGAGCTCGGCGTCGAGCATGCGCAGACAGGTCCCGGTGTACCTCAGCCGCATGCTGTGCACGAGCTGCCGGTTGCCCACCACCTCGGCCACCGTGGCGGGCCGGTCGGTGCCGGGGAAGGTCTCCCATTCGCCGATGAAGTCGTCGTGGGAGGCGACGAAGTCCTCGAGGGCGTGGCGGAAGGGCGAGCGCACCTTCAGGTCGGCCCTGACGGCGGAATGGGACCGCGCCAGCTCGGCGATCAGGGCGCGCTGCCCGGCCAGGTTGGCCTGGATCGCCTCGCCGTAGGTCTGCTCGGTGGGGGTCTGGTCGGCGACGCGGGGGTCGGCCCAGTAGGGCAGTTCGGTCACCAGGTGCAGGGCGTCGAAGCGGTCGGCGTAGTCGACGCTTCCGCCGCCGATGCCGTAGGCCGCCGCGATGTGGGCGCCTCTCGGGGTCATGTAGGCGGCCGGGCCGATCGGGACGGCGCTCGGTACCTCGGGCGGGCCCATGTGCAGCGGCAGGCCCTGGGCGGTCGCGATCGCGGTCAGGCGGGCGGCGAGCGCGGGGTCGTCCTTGCTGAGGTAGTAGAACGCACCCTGGAGTTCGCCGTTGTGCAGGGAGTAGACGAAGGCGGGCTTGACCTCGTCCATCAGCCGCATCAGCGCCTCGGTCTCGGGCAGGGTGCGGTCGAAGAAGTAGTCCTCGCCGGCCAGCGGGAAGGTCCATTCGACCTGGTCGGCTTCGGCGGGGCGGTAGAAGTGCTCGGCGTAGGCGCGGCGGTCGCTCGGCCGCGAGTACCAGCCCTCGTTGAGCCGGGCGCCGTCGGGGTCGGCGCACGGGACGAGGTGCCAGCGGTAGCCGAAGTCCTCGCGCAGCGAGGCGTCCTCGACGAGCTGGCGCAGCAGGCTGCTGACGGTGAGCGCGCCGATGGGCTCGTTGGGGTGGGGCCCGCCGATGATCACGGCGTCGTGGGGGCCGGAGCCGATGGTGGCCGCGCGCAGCGGCTCACCCAGCCGGGAGGTGCCGATGCGGCGCAGCCGTACCAGATCGGGGTGGGCGGCGGCCAGCTCGTCGAGCTCGGCATGCATCTGGTCCACGGTGGGGAACGCGGTGTAGTCGGGCACTCGGCTCATGTGGTGGGCGACGTCCATCTCCGACCTCCTGATAAACTGGATTATTCTAGTAAACCAGATTATCTTTACGGCATGCAGGAGATGTCATGCGGCTGACCAGAGCGGAAAGTAAAGCGGCCAACAAGCGCGCGCTGCTCGAGGCGGCGCGCGAGATCGTCGGCCGGGACGGCTCCAAGGCGAAGCTCGAGGACATCGCCGAGCTGGCCGGCCTGACCACCGGCGCGGTCTACTCACTGTTCGGCGGCAAGAACGACCTGATGGTCGCCATGGTCGCCGACTACGCCGGGCCGCTCGACCTGCGTTCGGTCGAGGCCGCCGCGCCCGGCATGCCGCTGGAGGAGATCGTGGCCGAGGTCGCCCGCGGGTTCCTGCGCATGTCGGCCGACCCCGAGGCCACCGGCAAGCTCCTGTTCGAGACGCGGGTCCTCGACCTCGTACTCAACGATCCGGCGCTGCTCGGCAAGCTCAACGCCTCGACCAGGTCGATCGAGGCCGGGCTCGCCGCGCTGTTCACCGGCAGTGCGTACGGCGGGGCGCCCGTCACGGCCGAGCAGGCGGTGCGCCTGGCCCGCGCGCTCAAGGCTCTGCTGTCCGGGCTCGGGCTGGCCGTCGTGCTCGGCACCCACGACGGCTCCGAGGAGTTCTTCGTCGCCACCGCACAGGCGCTGATCACGCCGAGGGTGCTCGGCCCGGCCTAGATCACGGCCGAGGGTTCGGGGGGACCGCACGGCCACACGTCACCCCACCTCGAAAGGCACAACCATGTCCAGATCCGGATTCGGCATCATCGGCGCGCCGGTGTTGTTCATCGGCGTCCTCCAGTCGATGGAGATGACGCTCTCGCCCGCGCTCCCGCTCATCCAGCGGGACCTGGCGGCCTCGCCGGGCGCGCTAGCCTGGATCTTCACCGGCTCGCTGATCAGCTCGGCGATCAGCACCCCGATCGTCGGCCGCCTGGCCGACATGTACGACAAGCGGCGGTTGCTGCTCGCGCTCATGGCGATCAGCACCGCAGGAGTCCTCCTCGCCGCCTTGGCGCCCAACGTCACCGTGCTGATCGTGGGCATGGCGGTGGAGGGCGTCTGGCTGGGCATGCTGCCCCTGACCGTGGGGTTGTTCCGCGACACCCTCGAACCCGAACGGGCCGCCACAGGCAACGGCCTGGTCATCGGCGTCGCCGCTCTGGCCAGCGCGCTCGGCCTCATCCTGGCCGGACCGATCAGCGCGGCGCTCGGCTACCGCTGGCTGTTCCTGCTGGCCGTGGCCGGTGCGGCGGTGGCCGGACTCTGGGCCTGGTACGCGGTGCCTGCCACGCCCCGCGAGGCCGCAGGGCGCGTCGACTGGGCGGGCGGACTGCTGCTGGGTGGCGGGCTCGCCCTGCTCATGCTGGGCCTGACCGCTGCCTCCAACTGGGGCTGGACGGCTCCCGCCACGCTCGCCCTGTTCGCGGCCGCCGTACTGACGCTGGGCCTGTGGGCCGTCATCGAGCTGCGCATCCCCGACCCGCTGGTGGACCTGCGGCTGCTGGCCGGGCGCACCCCGGCCGGAGTGACGGCGATGGGGGTCCTCTTCGGCTTCGCCTCCTTCGGGCTCGTGGTCGCCCTGCCGATGATGCTGGCCATGCCCGTCGAGACCGGGTACGGCCTGGGCGCCGACACCCTGTGGATCGGGATCTACATGTTCCCGATGGGCGTTGCGGGCACCCTGGTCGCGCCGCTGGTCGGGCCGATGACCAGGCTGCTCGGGCGGCGTACCGTGCTGGTGCTCGGCAGCGCGCTCGTCTGCGCCGGCACCGCCATGCTCGCCCTGTGGCACTCCTCCCCGTGGCAGATCGTGGCCGGGGTGACGGTCATGGGACTGGGCGGCTCCATCGGCCTGACCGCCGGGCTCAACGTCGTTGCCACCGACGTGCCCGCCGACCGCGCGGCCGGTGTCAGCGGCGTGGTCTTCGTCGCCAAGAGCGTCGGCGGCACGTTCGGGGCGCAGCTCGGCGCCATGGTACTGGCGGCCGGCGCGGTGGGTGGAGTGCCCACCGAGCGTGGCTTCGTCGACACCTACCTGCTGTCCGCGGCGCTCGGCCTGCTCGCCGTCGGCGCCGCTTTCGTGATCCCCGCCGCTGTACGGGACGCCCAAGCCGGGGGCGAAGCTTCGGCCCCGGCGACAAAGCCCGCCGTACACCAGAGTGAAAGCCTGTGACTATGGCAAAGGTTTACATCTCCATCGACATGGAGGGCGTGGCGGGCATCGCCACCATGGACCAGGTGTCCCGCGGCGGTCACGGCTACCCCCGGTCGCAACGGCTCATGACCGCCGAGGCCAACGCCGCCATCGAGGGGGCGTTCGCGGCCGGGGCCGAGAGCGTCCTGGTCAACGACAGCCACGGCACCATGGACAACCTCCTGCACGACGAACTCGACCCGCGGGCCCGGCTGATCTTCGGCTCGCCCAAGCTGGACTGCATGGCCGAGGGCATCTCGGCCGAGCACGACGTGGCGATGTTCCTCGGTTACCACGCCGCCGCCGGTTCGCCCGGCGTGCTCGCGCACACCTTCTCCTCGCACTTCCTCGGAGTGCGCCTCAATGGCAGGCCCGTCTCCGAGGCGGAGGTCAACGCGCTGCAGGCGGCCGCGGTCGGCGTCCCGGTGGGGTTGCTCACCGGCGACGACGTCATCTGCGGCGTCGCGGAGAAGGCGTTCCCCGGCGTGCGTACGGTCGCCGTCAAGGTCGCGCACGGGCACACCGCCGCGGACAGCCTCGCACCCGCCGAGGCCAGGCGGCAGATCCGGGAGGCGGCGGCGGAGGCCGTACGGGGGGCCGGGGAAATGGCGCCGCTCCAACTGCCGGAGGTGCTCGAGCTCGAGATCGACATGCCCAGCGCGCCCGCGGCCGAGCTGGGGGCGCTGGTCCCGGGCGTGCGCCGGGTCGCCGACAAGACGCTGGCCGCCACCTTCGGCACGCCCACGGAGGTGCTGGGCTGCGTGACGGTCTGCTACCACCTCGCCGCCGACGCCATGATCAGCCGGATGGCCCTGTACGGCCGCCGCTAGCCCGGCCGCCGGTCCGCCGCCGGCGGGATGAGCCGCGCCGAGTGACAGGGGGTGACCTGCTCGCCCCCTGTCACCGGCACGCCGGACACCGACCGCCACCCCGACGTGCCGGCCGCCCAGCGTCGGGAACGCGCCCGTGTCCGCGGTGAGCAACAACGACGTCGGGGACGACCGTCCGCCCGAGCAGCCTGATCACTCAAGCCGGTTGGTCATCGCACTGGCCGACACGATGAGTAATGCTATAGTCACATCCAGCTATGGAGGTGGTCATGGCCGTGCCGCGTCACGTGGCCTGTGTGATGGACGGGAACGGCCGTTGGGCCGCGCAGCGGTCGCTGCCGCGCACCGCGGGCCACGAGGCCGCCGAGGCCGCGGTGATGGACGTCATCGAGGCGGCGCGCTCCTCCGGGGTCACCTGGCTGAGCCTGTACGCCTTCTCCACGGAGAACTGGCGGCGGCCGTCCGGCGAGGTCGACATCCTCATGCGGCTCGTCCGACGGGCCATCCGCAAACACGCGCCGGTGCTGCACGCGCGGGGCGTGCGCTGCAGATTCCTCGGCATGAGCGATCCGCGCATCCCGGCACCGCTGGTCCAGGACATCACCGACCTGATGACGCTCACCCGCGACAACAAGCGCATGACGCTGACCGTCGCCTTCGACCACGGCGGGCGCCGCGACATCGTGGAGGCCGCGCGGTCGCTGATCCGTTCCGCGACGCCGGCCGACCAGGTCACCGAGGCCAGCTTCGCCGAGCACCTGCCGTACTCCGACACCCCCGACGTCGACCTGGTCATCCGCACCTCCGGCGAACAGCGGATCTCCAACTTCATGCTCTGGCAGGTGGCCTACGCCGAGTGGGTCTTCCCCCAGGTGCTCTGGCCCGACTTCCGCGCGACCCACTTCTGGGAATGCCTTGGCGCCTACTTCCGGCGCCAGCGCCGGTTCGGCGACGTACGCCAGCCCACCATCGTGACAGGAGAGGACCTGCGATGAGCCAGACCATCCCGGAGGAGAGCGTCGACGTCTTCGGGCCCGACTCCATCCTGCGTCGCCTGGTCAACGAGGCGCGCTGGGGGCTCGCGGTGACCCGGGCCACCCTGCTGGAAGCCGCCTACCCGCAGATCGGCGCGGCCCTGATGGAGAACTCCACGTTCCTGACGCACCCGTGGCGACGCCTGCGCAACACCACGATGAGCTCGCGGCGCATCCTCGACCCCGACCCGCGCGTACGCGACCGCGAAGCGGCCCGGCTCAACCGCCTCCACGCCCGCATGTCCGGCACCGACGCGCAGGGCCGCCCCTACGACGCGACCGACCCCGAGGCGCGCGCCTGGGTGGTGGCGACCCTGTTCGAGTCGACGGTGACGATGTGCCGGCTGAGTGGCGAGGCGCTCGACGCCGAGGCGATGCGACGGCTCTACGACGAACACCGCACGTTCCTGGCCCTGATCGACGGCACCAGCGACCATCTCCCCGCGACGTTGCCGGAGTTCTGGTCCTACTACGACGACGTCATCGCCCACCGCCTGGAGAACAACGAGGCGGTGGGCGTCATCCTCTACCGGCTCTTCGCCAACGTGCCCGCGCCTCCGGTGCTGCGCGGTCATCCCGCGGTGTGGACCGCGGGCCGGGCCGTGGCAAGCCCGGTGGTCACCGCGATCACCATCGCCTCACTCCCCGAAGCCTTCAGCCGGCGCGTCGCCCTGCCCGATCTGCCGGGAGCCCGGACGCTCATGCAGACCGCGTACCTGAGCGCCGCACTCGCCACGCGCTACCTGCCGGAAAGCTGGACGCGGGTGGAGTTCTTCATGGGTCTGCTGGACCCCTCACACGAGGGCGCCGGCCCGTGGGAGGCCGTACGCCGCCAGGCCGGCAAGGCCGCGGCCCTGGCACGTCTCCTCACCCCCGCCTCCGACGAGGACGACCAGGTGGTCCGATCGGCCGACCGGTTCTTCGCCGAGGTCCTCGACCAGACGGGCGACGGCTACCTGCGCTGGCCCGATCTGGCCGCCATGGCCAGAGAGATCGCCACGCGGCTCGACCTGGGCGAGCAGGAGGAGGAGCGGCTGTTCCAGGCGTACGCCGCGTGGTGGCGCGAGCTGCAGACCGCTCTCGACAGCGACGGCGACGGACGCGTCACCCGCCGCGAATACGCCGCCGCGGCCGCCTGCCTGCCGGGCTCCGGGCTCATCAGGATCGCCGATGTGCTGTTCGACGCCACCGACGTCGACGACGACGAGAAGATCGACGCCGAGGAATACCGCAACCTGTTCCGTACGGCCTTCCACCGCGACCTGACCGGCAGCGGCGGCAGCTACTCACGCAGCGCCTTCGTCAGGCACTTCGTCTCCTTCATGTCCGGGCAACAGCACTCGAACGCCTACACCTCGCTCCTTTCCCAGGGGTGACCGTACGGGCAGCCGGAACGACAGGACAGCCATGGGCGGTGAGATGGATCATGGTGCGGATGGAGCCGCAAAGCCGACTCACCGCTGCTGTCCGCACCGCCCGACCTGCGCGAACAGCCCGGCGCCGGTGCACCTGCACGTGTCCTGACCTGCCAGGACGTTACGGCACCACGAGGTTGATGGCCACACCGACGGGGACGGACCAGACGGCATCGGCAAGGATGTAGCCCCACTGCCGGCGGCGTTCGGCCTTGATGGACCTCTTGGTCTCACCGAGCAGAATCTGCCGGATCTTCTCGGCTTGCTCGGCTTGCTCGGCATCGGCTCCGAGTAGCCGCTGCTGCTCCTCGGCCTGCCGCACTGCGCCGCGGCGTACAGGCGCAACAGGAGGCCCGCGACCCGTGGCGGGCTGTCGCCGGTGCCGCGGTCGCCGGTGCCGCGCGCCGGCATGTCGGCGATTCCCCTTGTCCCCTCCCGCCTCACGTGCGATGTGCTCACCCAGCAGAGCAAGGGATCGCCGCCGTGTTCGCGCCTGCCTGCCGGCAGCCGGTTGCGCGCTCGGGGTTGTGGTGAATGGCAGGGCCGAGCCCCTCTGCCATGGCGCGCTGCGAGGTGGCGGGACCCACCGGTCGGCCGGATTGCCTGATGCAGGACTAACTTGGACAATTCATTATCTTGTGTGATTCGTGTTTATGGCGGTAGGTTGGGCGCTATGTCCGCATCCCAGACTCCGACCACCGCCGAGGAACTGCGCGGTGCCGGCCTGCGGGTGACGGCCGCTCGCGTCGCGCTGCTCGAGACCGTCAGGAACGGTGACCACCTCGACGTCGAGGCCGTCGCCTCCGGGGTGCGCGAGCGCGTCGGCCACATCTCACTCCAAGCCGTGTACGAGGCCCTCCACGCGCTGACCGCGGCGGGGCTCGTGCGCCGCATCGAACCGCCCGGCAGCCCGGCCCTGTTCGAGGGACGCGTCGGGGACAACCATCACCATCTCGTGTGCCGGTCGTGCGGTGCCGTCGCCGACGTCGACTGCGCGGTCGGTCACGCCCCCTGCCTGACCGCCTCCCAGGACCACGGTTTCGCGATCGACGAGGCCGAGGTCATCTACTGGGGCCTGTGCCCCGACTGTTCCACCGCCCGCAGTGCCTCAGCACAGTGATCTGAATAGTCCGGAAGGATTCCCATGTCTGAGAACCACGACGCCATCGTCACAGACGCGAAGACCGAGGGTGAAGGTGGCTGCCCGGTCGCGCACGGGCGCGCCCCGCACCCGACTCAGGGTGGCGGGAACCGCCAGTGGTGGCCGGAGCGGCTCAACCTGAAGATCCTCGCCAAGAATCCCGCTGTGGCGAACCCCCTTGGTGACGGGTTCGACTACGCCGAGGCGTTCAAGAGCCTCGACCTTCCTGCCGTCAAGCGGGACATCGCGGAGGTGCTGACGACCTCGCAGGACTGGTGGCCGGCCGACTTCGGCCACTACGGCCCGTTCATCATCCGGATGGCCTGGCACAGCGCGGGCACCTACCGGATCAGCGACGGCCGCGGCGGCGCGGGGGCCGGCCAGCAGCGCTTCGCTCCGCTCAACAGCTGGCCGGACAACGGCAACCTCGACAAGGCCCGCCGCCTGCTGTGGCCGGTCAAGAAGAAGTACGGCAAGAAGCTCTCGTGGGCCGACCTCATGATCCTCGCCGGTAACGTCGCCCTGGAGACCATGGGCTTCGAGACCTTCGGCTTCGCCGGCGGTCGTGCCGACGTGTGGGAGCCCGACGAGGACGTCTACTGGGGTCCCGAGACCACCTGGCTCGGCGACCAGCGCTACAGCGGCGACCGCGAGCTGGAGAACCCGCTCGGCGCGGTCCAGATGGGCCTCATCTACGTCAACCCGGAGGGCCCGAACGGCAACCCGGACCCGCTCGCCGCGGCCCGCGACATCCGTGAGACCTTCCGCCGGATGGCGATGAACGACGAGGAGACGGTCGCCCTCATCGCGGGCGGTCACACCTTCGGCAAGACCCACGGCGCGGGCCCGTCGGACCACGTCGGCCCCGACCCCGAGGCCGCCCCGATCGAGGAGCAGGGCTTCGGCTGGAGGAGCACCTTCGGCACCGGCAAGGGCGGCGACACGATCACCAGCGGTCTCGAGGGCATCTGGACCAACACCCCGGTGACGTGGGACAACAGCTTCTTCGAGATCCTGTTCGGCTACGAGTGGGAGCTGTTCAAGAGCCCCGCCGGCGCCCACCAGTGGCGGCCGAAGGACGGCGCAGGGGCGGGTACGGTCCCCGACGCCCACGACCCGTCGAAGAGCCACGCCCCGACGATGCTCACGACCGACCTCTCGCTGCGCGTGGACCCGATCTACGAGCAGATCTCGCGACGCTTCCTGGAGAACCCGGACGAGTTCGCGGACGCCTTCGCCCGTGCGTGGTTCAAGCTGACACACCGCGACATGGGCCCGGTCGCGCGCTACCTCGGCCCGGAGGTCCCGTCCGAGACGCTGCTGTGGCAGGACCCCCTTCCCGCCGTGACGCACGAGCTCGTCGACGCCGAGGACATCGCCGCCCTCAAGGGCCGGATCCTCGCCTCGGGCCTGTCGGTGTCGCAGCTGGTGTCCACCGCGTGGGCGTCGGCAGCGTCCTTCCGCGGCAGTGACAAGCGCGGCGGCGCCAACGGCGCGCGCGTCCGCCTCGAGCCGCAGAGCGGGTGGGAGGTCAACGACCCCGACCAGCTGGCGACGGTGCTGCGCACCCTTGAGGGCATCCAGCAGGACTTCAACGCCGCCCAGACCGGCGGCAAGCAGGTCTCGCTCGCCGACGTGATCGTGCTCGCCGGTGGCGCGGCCGTCGAGCGGGCCGCCGAGCAGGCCGGCTTCGACGTCGCGGTCCCCTTCACGCCGGGCCGCGTCGACGCCGCGCAGGAGCAGACCGACGTGGAGTCGTTCGCCGCGCTCGAGCCGACCGCCGACGGCTTCCGCAACTACCTCGAGAAGGGCAACCGGCTCCCGGCCGAGTACCTGCTGATCGACCGGGCGAACCTGCTGACCCTCAGCGCCCCCGAGATGACGGTCCTCGTCGGCGGCCTGCGCGTCCTGGGCGCGACCCACCAGCAGTCGCCGGTGGGTGTCCTCACCTCGACCCCCGGGGCGCTGACCAACGACTTCTTCGTCAACCTGCTCGACCTGGGCACGACGTGGAAGGCGACCTCCGAGGACGCGAACATCTTCGAGGCTCGCGACGCGGCCACGGGTGAGGTCAAGTGGACCGGCAGCCGTGTCGACCTGGTCTTCGGGTCGAACTCCGAGCTGCGGGCGCTCGCGGAGGTCTACGCGAGCGACGACGCGAAGGAGAAGTTCGTGACCGACTTCGTCGCGGCGTGGGACAAGGTGATGAACCTCGCGCCCTCGTCGGCATGATCCTGTTCGGCATCGTGTTCGTGCTGGCCTTCAGCTCGATCGGCTTCGGCCCGATCCCCGGCTGGTGGGACAAGC